>NZ_CALIND010000145.1:0-20727 GCF_938045175.1 uncultured Tepidimonas sp. | reverse complement strand
CGCATCGAAGACGTGGACCGCCCGCGCTGCGTGCCCGGCGCGGCCGAGGGAATCCTGGCGCAATTGCGCGCCTGCGGCCTGTGGCCAGATGAGCCGCCGTGGTGGCAGTCGCAGCGCGAAGCGGCCTACCAGGCCGCGCTGCAGCACCTCATCGACGCGGGCTGGGCCTATCCGTGCCACTGCACCCGGCAAGCGATCGAAGCCGCGTGGCAGGCACGCGGCGTGCAGCGCACGCGCCACGCGGCCCTTCCCTACCCTGGCACCTGCCGCCCGGAGCATGGCGGACCGAGCCCGGCCCGCGGTCACGGCGCGCACGCCTGGCGCCTGCACGTGGACCGGGTGCTGGCCGACCTGGGCCTGCCCACGCCGCTGACGTGGCATGACCGGCGCCTGGGGGCCCAGGCGCAAGATGTCTCGGCCGCGGTGGGCGACTTCGTGCTACGGCGCGCCGACGGTTGCTGGGCCTACCAGTTGGCCGTGGTGGTGGACGATGGCGCGCAGGGCATCACCGACGTGGTACGCGGCGAGGATCTGGCCGACAACACCCCGCGGCAGATCGTGCTGCAACGCGCCCTGGGACTGCCGACGCCGCGCTACCTGCACACCCCGCTGGTGTGCGCCCCCAATGGCGAGAAGCTCTCCAAACAAACCGGTGCGGCCCCGCTGAAGCTTGACGACCGACAGGCGGCCCTATCGGCCCTGGCCGCCGCCGCTGCGGTGCTCGATTTGCCGGCACCCGCCCCGGGCGCGGCGGAAGTGGAGACGGCGCTGGCCGCGTGGACCCGCCTGTGGCAGCAACGCTGGGCGTGAGCGGGATCTCTACAATCCCACCCGTGAGCGACCACCTGCCTGAATCTGCTTCGGCCGCCCCTACTGGCGTGCCCCACCCCAAAACCATCCGCAGCTATGTGCTGCGCGCCGGCCGCACCACGAGCGGCCAGGCCAAGGCCCTGCAAACGCTCGGGCCGCGCTTCGTGCTGCCCTACGCACCCGTGCCGCTGATCCCGGAAGCGGTCTTTGGCCGACGCGCGCCGCTCATCCTGGAAATCGGCTTTGGGATGGGCGATGCCACGGCGCACATCGCACGCTTGCGGCCCGACGACGACTTTCTGGGCTGCGAAGTGCACGAGCCCGGTGTAGGCGCGCTGCTCAAGCGCATCGGCGAGCTGGGGCTGACCAACCTGCGCATCATTCAACGCGACGCGGTGGAGGTGCTCACCCACATGCTGGGCGAGGGGTCGCTGGACGGCGTGCACATCTTTTTTCCCGACCCGTGGCACAAAAAGCGCCACCACAAGCGCCGCCTGATCCAGCCGCCGTTCGTGGCGCTGCTGGCCAGCCGACTCAAGCCTGGCGGCTACGTGCACTGTGCCACGGACTGGCAGCCCTACGCCGAACAAATGCTGCAGGTGCTGGGGGCCGAGCCACGGCTGCGCAACGCCAGCACCGACCCCAGCCTGGGCGGCTATGCGCCGCGGCCCGCCTACCGGCCGATGACCAAGTTCGAGCAACGTGGCCTGCGCCTGGGCCACGGCGTGTGGGACCTGGTATTCGAACGCCGCCATGACGACGCCTGACCCGCTGGACGCGCGCGCCTGGGAGGGGCTGCTCCCGCTGGCCGAGCAGGCCATCGGCCTGTCCGACCCCAACCCGCGCGTGGCGTGCCGGCTGCTCCTGCGTGACGGCCGGGTGTTCGAGGGCCACACCCAGGCCGCAGGGCAGGCGCACGCCGAGGTGATGGCCCTGCGCGCCGCGCAGGCGGCTGGCGCGGACGTGCGCGGCGCCACCGCCTTCGTCACGCTGGAGCCGTGTAGCCACCATGGACGCACCCCTCCGTGCTGCGATGCGCTCGTTGCCGCCGGCGTCGCCCGCGTCGTCGTCGCCACCGAGGATCCGAACCCGCGCGTCAGCGGGCAAGGCCTGGCACGGCTGCGGCAGGCGGGCGTGCAGGTGACCGTGTTGCCCCCGGATCATCCCGTCGCCGTGGCGACGCGCGAGCTCAACATCGGCTTTTGGCAGCGCATGCGCCACGGTCGCCCGTGGGTGCGCATGAAGGTGGCCGCCTCGCTCGACGGCGTCACGGCGCTGCCCAATGGCGTCAGCCAGTGGATCACCAGCCCCGAGGCGCGCACCGACGGCCACGCCTGGCGCCGCCGCGCGGGCGCCGTACTCACGGGCATCGGCACCGTGCGCCAGGACGACCCGCGCCTGGACGTGCGGCTGGTGCCCACGGCGCGCCAGCCGCTGCGCGTGGTGCTCGACTCGGCCCTGGAGATCGACCCGGACGCGCGCATCCTGCAGCCGCCAGGCGAAGTGTTGCTCTACACCGCCAGCGACCCGGCTGCCACCGCACGCCAGCGCGCCGCACTGCACGCACTGGGCGTGACCATCATCGACCAGCCCGGGCCCCCCAAAACCCCTGGCGGGTCCCCCAAGGTCGATCTGGCCGCCGTGCTGGCCGACCTGGCCGCGCGCGAGGTCAACGAGCTGCACATCGAAGCGGGCGCTGCGCTCAACGCCTCGTGGTGGCGCGCCGGGCTGGTGGACGAGCTGCTGCTGTACCTCGCGCCCCGCCTGTTGGGCCAAGGCTTGGGACTGACCACACTGGGGCCACTCGACCGGCTGGACGACGGCTGCGCGCTCGCCTTCGTCGCGGTCGACCCCGTCGGGCCGGACCTGCGCGTGCGCGCCCGCGTGCCGGGGCGCACGCCCTACTGACCCCCGGCGACCATGGCCCATCTGCCCAAAAACGGAGCCTTGCCCCTGCGCGATGGCGTCTCGCCCAGTTGCGTGGCTCTACCCCGCCTGCGCCAGTGCCCATGGCCCACGCTGCTGGACTACCTGGCCGCGCGCTTGCCGCGCATCCCGCGCGCCGAATGGCAGGCGCGGCTGCGCGCTGGCCATGTGGTGGACGACGACGGGCGCGCGCTGGATGAATACACCCCCTACTTGCACGGCCAACGCGTCTATTACTGGCGCACATTGGCCGATGAGGCGCCTGTGCCGTTTCAGGAGACCGTGCTCTACCGCGATGCGCACCTGGTGGTGGCGGACAAGCCGCACTTTCTGCCCGTCACGCCCGGGGGGCGCTACGTGCGCGAGACGCTGCTCGTGCGCCTCAAGCGCGTGCTCGACCTGCCCGATCTGAGCCCGCTGCACCGCATCGACCGCGAAACCGTCGGGCTCGTCGTCTTTAGCGTACAGGCGCACGAACGCGACGCCTACCAGCGCCTGTTTCGCGAGCGGCGGGTGGACAAAACGTATGAAGCCATCGCCCCGTGGCGCGACGGACTGCGCTGGCCGCTGCGCCGCACCAGCCACCTGCGCGAGGATGAAAAGGCATTTTTTCGCATGCGCGAAGCCGCGCCCGAGGAGGGGCTGCCCGCCAACAGCGAGACCTGGATCGAACCGCTGGAACGCCTGGACCCCCAGGCAGAATACGCGCGCTACCGCCTGCGCCCGGTGACCGGCAAGCGCCACCAGCTGCGCGTGCACATGGCTGCACTCGGCTTGCCCATCGTGGGCGACCAGTTTTACCCCGTGGTGCGCCGTGGCCCGGACGAACCCGAGGACTACACGCAGCCGCTGCAACTGTTGGCGCGCGCCATCGCTTTCGATGACCCCATCACCGGCGAGCGCCGCGTGTTCGAGAGCCTGCGAAGCCTCTCTCCGTCATGTTTGCAGGCCATCTCATGACACGCACCTGATGCTAACCGTCTCGAAGCCGTGATCGATCAAGTCGTCAAACACGCCGATGTCACGGTCATCGCACGCCGGGACGCGCCTGATGCGGTAGTGATGTCGCTCGACACCTTCAACAGCCTCATGGAGACCGTTCATCTGCTGCGCTCGCCTGCCAACGCCGCGCACCTGGCCCGCTCCACCGCGCAGTACCACCAAGGAAAGGTCAAGCAGCAGGATCTGGTCGATGGCGATTGAGGACTAACCGCTCAAGCGCACCTGGACCCTGGCTGCCTGGGAGGACGACGAATACTGGCAAGGCCAGGACCAGAAAACCCAGCGTCTCCTTTGGGAAGTCGCTCACTTCAACACCTTCTCGATCCAATCCCAGCGCCTGTCCTTGACCATCACGAACCGGCAACGGCCTTCCGACAGCTTGGCCCACAGGTCGCCGATCAAGCGGTCATCCTCAGCGCCGTTCCAGCGATCCGCGCCCTTGTATTCAACCGCCAGAATCGGCCCGGGTTGGTCGGCTGAGCCTGGCAACTGGCACAGGAAATCCGGGTAGAAACGGCCATCGGCTTTCTGCAGAAAGAAGGAACAACCTTCGCGCCGAACCAAGTTGCGCACCCAGAACCGGATGCGGCCTTGTTGCGCCCACATATCCAACTGGCAGGCACACTCAAACTCCTCCTTGCTGTCGAAGTCGCCGATGCGCCCGTAGAAATGCTTGCGGAAGTCGAAGTGCCCAAAGCGCCCGTCGTAGTCGCGGCTGGGCGCATAAGCCTGCGGATGAAACTCGTAGGCATATTGATCCGTCACCGCCACGCGCGTGGCCGCATCGTCACCAAACAGTGCCTGCTGGTAGGCCTTGCCGACCGCCTGCTGGCGCAGTTCACGAATGCGCGCCTCGAGCAGATTGCGGATCAGGAATTTCTGCAAGTTGGCGCGCGCCAGCGTGAAGCCGTCCCGGCGCAGTAAATCGGTGAGCCATGCAGCGACGAATGCCCGCTTGCTGGCGTGGGTCAGCGACGGCTCCGGCAGGTTGCGGCACAGCCAGGTGGCCAGGCGCACCTCATCCCAGTTTTCGGGTTGGTAAACGAGGCCCAGATCGCGCTGTAGCTCGGGCAAAAAGCGCGACACCACGTGGCCGCCATCATCGATGTCGATCTCGCCGCCTGCGTACACCTTCAGCGCAGCATGCAAAGCCGTCAGGTCGTCGGCGGTCGGTGCCGCATCGTGGGGCGAGAGGTCCCACGGATAGTCGAGCACTTCTGGGTCATCGAACAGTTGCAACTCGCCCTGCACACGCAAGGCCAGTTGCGGCACGCGCAAGCGCTCGCCCAATTCGGCGGGCGTCTGGAAAAACTCGATCGCCGTGGTGCGGCTGACTTCGGCGGCTTGCACAATCGCCGCCGCGGCAGTTTCGGAAGTCACCGAAACCTTGAGCATTTCGGCTTCATCTTCGGTAAGCGGCGTGCTGATCGTCAGCGTGCCCCGCTTGCCGTCCCAGCTCACCTTGTCGCGCACCGGCTTGGGCACACGCTTCAGGTCGGGCTTTTCGGACAAGGTAATCGCCACGGGCCGGACAATGACGCGCCCGGCGTGCCCATCCAGATCCAGCCGGGCTTGCTCTGCCTTCGCTGCAGTGACGAACTCGGCCACCTCGCGCCGCTCGAACCCCGCGCCCACCACCAGCCGGTCGCGTAGGGCGCTGGCGGTTTCGGCAAAACTGCGCGACACCACAAAGGCATAAGACTGGTTGAGCGCCTTGGCCTGCCGATGGGCCGCACCCGGCTGGCGCAAAATGCGCCCGAGCAACTGCTCCACCGCCGTCGCGGATCGAAGCTCCGCCATGCTTACCAGAATGTAGGCAAACGGGCAGTCCCAGCCTTCGGCCAGCGCCTTCTGGGTGATGACGAACTTTACCGGGCAGGCGGGGTCGGACAGCCCTAGCTTGTAGTCCGCAGCGATCTGCTCCAGCCCTTTTTCCTCGCCGGTGGCGACGACGATTTCGCTGGCCGGGATACCGTGGTGGGTGATCAGTTCGTTCTTCACCTTCTCGACATCCAGCGTCTCCACCCCCGCACGGCGCGGCTCTGCCTGGATCAACACCAAGGGACGCAGATACGGGGCGCCCGCGCGTCGCTCTTCGTCCGCCAGCTTGTGCAGGGCATCGCGGCGGCCAATGGCATCGGCCAGACACTGCTGCCAGTTCGGTTCCGTTTCCAGCACCACCGGCAGCTTGATCATTTCTTCCGCCTTCAATTCGGCGGCGGACACGCTGTGCAGCACGTTGCTGGGCGTGCGCTCCAGGTCGGGCGTGGCGGTCAGCTCCATCACGCCGCTGGGGCGAAAGCGCGCCAGCATGTCGAAGGCCAGTTCGGTGCGGCTGTTGTGCGCCTCATCGACGATCACGAAGGGTCGGCGCAGGCGCAGCACGTTGGCGAGCGAATACGGCGTCGTGGCATCCGGCCCTTCGCCCTCCTTCAGCAAAGCGTCGCGCTGCACGGGCGAGAGGTGCTCGAAGTGATGCATCAGCGCACCGCTGGACTGATACACCTTGCGGCACTCTTCCTCTTCCACCTGAAACGCCTGCCGCGTGGCAACGATCACCGTCGTCGAGGTGTCCAGCGTGGCGCGGGTGACGCTCTTGGCCTCTTCCAGATCCAGCACCGTCACCGGGCCCGCCTCGCGCAGCGCCGCGTGATAGGGGTGGTGGCGATCCTTGAGTGCCTTGAGCGTCTGCTCACGAATCGGCTTGCTGGGCACCAGCCACAGAATCACGCTGTGCTCGCTGCGCAGCAGGTGGGTGTTGACGAGCGCCACGCTTTTCGCCGCCAGCCAGGTCTTGCCGCCGCCGGTGGGCACGCGCAGACAGAAATACGGCATGTCGGCCGGGAAGCCCGACAGCGGGTTGTATGGGTTGCCCCACCCCCACAGGCGTTCGGTGGTGGCGGTAAAGGCAATCGAGGGTGACGGCAGTTCATGGCAGGCCTTGAAATAGGCCTCGATACTGTCGAGCACCTGCTGCTGATAGACCTTCGGAGCGAAGCTGTTCATCGCGTGTCCCCGCAAGGCGGGATGGGTTCTTGTGCCGTCGGCGCAAGCTCCGGCTGCGGCGGAAGGTACTCGATCACCCCTTGGCGACAGACCACGATCGCAGTGCCCGTCTGCTGCGCCAATTCACGGGCGCGCTGCGCCGCACGCCGAAGCGCCAAATAGGTCAGCCGCAAATCCGCGTCACGCGCTTGTTCGATGGGTCTTTGGCTCATGGTTTCTCACTCCAATCCAGCAGCACGGGTTGCTCGCCGGAGTTGTCGTAGCGCACCCAGGCATCGACACGCGGCGCATACAGCCGTTCAAAATTGACAAGGCCCGCGGCAAACCGACGCCGGATCACGGCCTCTGGCACATCGTGCCCGCCCTGTTTGACGCGCAGCGCGACCCGTGCAATGGCCTCTTCGGCGCTGGCGAGTTGCAGAAAAATGATTTTCACCCGATAGCCGGCTGCCTGCCATTGTTCGATCAGGTGCAAATAGGTGCGCCCGGACAGCGTGGTCTCAAAGGCAAAGCTCTCGCGCGCCCCAAAATGCCGCTGCAATTCCTGCAACATCAGCCGCCCGGCATGAAGCGCGGCGGTTTCCGGCGCAAAAGGCGCCAAGCCGGCCGCGATCAGATCGGCATTGACGAACACGGGGCAAGCGGCCTCATGGGGCAGAAACTCGCGGGCAAAGGTGGTTTTACCCGCACCATTGGGACCCGCGATGATGATGACACGCAGGTTTCCAGCCATCGCTCACACCTCCAGCGCGTAAGGCGTCTGCTTGAAAGTGATGCCCTCCCGCGCGGTGCGGGCGCCCATGCGGTTGGCGGCGGCGTAGATGACTTTCGGGCCGTCGAACTTCGGCAGCGCATCGAACACCGGGCCGGTGAGCACGTTGCCACCGCCGACCGAGCGGTCTTTCAGGATGCCGTTGTAGAGCAGATAGATGGCGCGGCCCTCAAACACGCCCAGCAGCGGCGAATCGGCGGTGCCGGTGAAGCCGGTGCCGGTTTCGGCAAACCAGACGAACTCGGCCAGTTGCGCGAACGTCACGTCGCTGCGGATCTGGCCGTTGGCGTCGAACAGCGGCTCGCGGGACAGGCGGCAGAACTGGAAGCCGCCACCCAGCCCCGGCACGGCTTGGCCTTTGGCGTTGGTGTAGCCCTCGGCGACGCGCTTGACCCGCTCGCGGGTGACGTTTTGCGCGATGTTCTCATCCATCTCGACGAGGATGAAGCGGCGGTTGCCGCCATCCTCGGCGTTTTGCTTGAGCACCGCGTGGGCCGTGGTGCCGGAGCCGGCGAAGCTGTCGAGAATTAAGCTACCCGGTGGAGCGCAGTAAGAGATCACGCGCTGCATCAGCGCTGACGGCTTCGGAAATGCGAATACGCGCTCGTTGAGAATCTCGTCGAGTTCTCGTGCACCAGACTGGGTTTTGAACTCCGGCCAGAAGCTGGATGCTGGCATTCGTTCTTGCGTCTCGGACAGGAAACGCTTCTTGCGAGGCCAGCCGGTGGATGGGTTCGGTGGCCACCAAATGCGGTTTTCGGACAAGAGCCGTTCGTAGCCAGCACGATCAGTAATCCAGCCCTTCGCCGGGTCCGGCTTCCAAACGTTCGTCGTACCCGGCTGCTCCATGTTGTAGTCATGGAGGTTGGGGCGCTCGAAGGCGGTCGCTTTCCCTTTGAGGGGGTCGGTGACATACGGGCCTCTCGGATCGTTATCTGGATTCCTAAAGTCTGATCGGTCGATTATCCGCCCCTCAATCTTTGATGACTCGGACTTCCCATAGACAAAGATGTATTCATGATCAGGAGAGAGCCGCGTCTTGATACGGTTGTCGGTATTGCGCGTGTTCCAAACGATTGTTGCGATCCGATTTTTGAATCCAAAGATCTCGTCCAACAGAAGTCGTAAATGGCCAGCTTCGACGTCATCCATTGAAATCAGGATTACTCCGTCATCCGATAAGAATTGCCGCAAAAGCACCAGCCGCGGATACATCATGCACAACCAGCGGTCGTGCCGGTCCAGCGTCTCGCCTTCCTTGCCGACCACTTCGCCCAGCCACTTGCGAATCTCCGGGCTGTTGACGTTGTCGTTGTACACCCAGCCCTCGTTGCCGGTGTTGTACGGCGGGTCGATGTAGATGCACTTCACCTGGCCGGCATAACGCGGCAGCAGGGCTTTGAGCGCGTGCAGGTTGTCGCCCTGCACGATGAGGTTGCCGCTATCCGCCGGGCCGCAGGAGAGTTCCGGCACCGGCTCCAGCAGGCGGAACGGCACTTCTTTGTGGTGTTTGACGACGGCTTCTTTGCCGATCCAGTTCAATGTTGGCATGGGCGCCCATCCCCTCTAGCTTTGCGCGACGGCGGCTGGCCATCGCGGCGTTGTTCTTCGTCCGCCCCCCGGGCGCGCACGCCGTCATCCACCTCAGAGTCCAGGAACTTCCACAGCCGCCCAACCCAGTCGGCAGGGATGGATTGACAGACGTCCTTCAAAAGCAACAGCAGTTGCTGCTCACGCAATGGCGAGGCGATGAATCCGAACCGGGTGTAGAACCTCGCCGCTTCTTCATCGATGGGGTGAGTCAGCATCGCCCGAATGCCGGCCTGCTCGGCAATCAGCGTCGTGCGCCGAATGGCATCCTGCAACAGACCAAAGCCAATGCCGCGCCCCTGATCCTGCTGCGACACGGCCAGCCTTGCCAGGATCACGACCGGAACCGGATATTGACTCACCCCTTTGCGGATGCGCTCCGGCGCCTCCAGCGTGTCGACTTGGCCGACGGTCAAACTGAAATAGCCCGCCACACGGCCATCATCCTCGGCAACCACGAAGGTCTTGGCCGATCCACTGCCTTGCGCTTGCCGAGCGTGGCGCAGCAGCCAGTCGTTGAGCGCGGGCTTGCCGCAATCAAAATCTTCGAGCCGATGCTGCGCGGCCAGAGGCTCCGGTGAGCGCAAAGTCACTTCGTATCCCAGGGTGCCTTGCGGGCAAACAAATCACGCAAACCGTCGTTGGCCTGTTCGGGGCGATCCAGCAGATCCATCAGCGCCTGGTACTGGCTGCCCGAGACCATGAACAGGCGCTGATCCAGCAGAGTTTGCTCGGCGGCCAGGCAGGCGCTGTCAAGGATGAAGTCGGTCAGCGATTTGTGAGCGACCTCGGCGGCACGGCGCAGTACGGCCTCTTGCTCGGGCGTGGCGCGCAGCCCGAGGCGGGCAGACTTTGCGGAAGGCGACGATGCAACGGCAGTCATGGCAGCACCTGTTTGGTTAGGTCAGTTGCCGCAATGTTAGTACAAATGACACACACTGTCGAGTTGCTGTATGAGTCCAGTACCTTTGGCACTCGGGTTGATGTTGCAAGAGGAAGGACAGCGGGGAACGCTGGCCGAGGGTGTGGTGCGGACGCTGAAGCGTTGTAGAAGACGAGCCAGTCGGCGAGCTTGCGGTTGAAGAGAGCGAGGTCGGTGAAGAGCAACTCCTCCAGCAGGGTTTCACTGTCCCTGCCCCAGCGCGTAGCCGCGCTCGCCGTCGAAGGTGCATAGATTTTCGGTCTTGATCACGTCCACGCCGCGCGCGGTCAGGGCCTGCAGCAAGCCAATGATGTCGGCGTGCGTGACGGTCTGCCCGTCTGGCGCGACGAAGCGGCAGCGCCAGTGGTCGGTGCAGAAGGTCTCGGGGAATCCTCCCGGCCAGACCTTGACCCCGCGGTTGGTGATCATCTGCAGGGTAAACGGCGGGGTCACCAGCGCGCTGAGCTGCCCGGCCAGAAAGTCCGCGCTGATGCCCGCGCCGTGCACGAACACGTCCACGCCCACCATGGCCTTGGCGGCGCGCCCACTGGGCCGCGGCGCCAGCGCCGGCGCGGCCGCAGCCCCGGTCGACGCGGGCGCCTCGTGCGCATAGCGCACGGCGGGCAGCTTTTCGGGCACCTGGCCCAAGCGGTCGATCACCGCGTCGGCAAAGTCCATGCTGCCAAAGGGCCGGCCAATGCTCAGCGACCCGTGCAGCTCGGCCGTGTGCACGCCGTCTTCGATCGTGCGCAGCCACGCGTTGTGGATGGTCTCGGCCACGGCGGGCTGGCCGATGTGCACCAGCATCAACACGGCCGCCAGCAGCAAGCCCGAGGGGTTGGCGACGCCTTTGCCCGCGATGTCCGGCGCGCTGCCGTGGATGGCTTCGAACATCGCCACGTGGTCACCGATATTGGCGCTGGGTGCCAGCCCCACCGAACCGGTGAGCTCCGCCGCGATGTCGGAGAGAATGTCACCGTACAGATTGGGCGTGACGATGACGTCGAAGCGCTCGGGCCGGGTGGCCAGCCGTGCCGCGCCGATGTCGATGATCAGGTGCTCGGTCTCGATGTCCGGGTACTCACGCGCCACTTCGTCGAAGACGCGATGGAACAGGCCATCGGTCATCTTCATGATGTTGTCCTTGGTCATGCATGTGACCTTCTTGCGCCCATGGCGGCGCGCGTAATCGAAGGCGTAGCGCACGATTTTTTCGCAGCCCGGGCGCGTGATGAGCTTGAGACACTGAAACACCTCGTCGGTCTGCCGGTGCTCGATGCCAGCGTAAAGGTCTTCCTCGTTCTCACGCACGATCACCAGGTTCATCTTGGGGTGGAGCGTGCGCACGAAGGGCGCGTAGCTCACGCACGGGCGCACATTGGCGTACAGCCCCAAGGTCTTGCGGATGGTGACGTTGAGACTCTTGAACCCGCCCCCTTGCGGCGTGGTGATCGGTGCCTTCAGGAACACCTTGGTGCGGCGCAGGCTCTCCCACGCCTGCGGCGGAATACCCGAGCTGTGCCCGGCCAGGTACTGCTGCTCGCCGATGTCGATGAACTCGGGCGCGATGCGCGCGCCTGCTGCTTGCAGCACGCGCAGCGTCGCGTCCATGATTTCGGGGCCGATGCCGTCGCCGCGAGCGACCGTGATGGGGGTCAGTTCCGTCATGTCGATGCCTGATGGGGTGTTGACGATGACGCGAGTCTGGCGCATCATGGCATCGATTTCAAATCATCAATTCTGATTTTTTACATCGATTTATTTCTATGAATAAGATCCGCCCGCCGCGCGCCACCTTTCACCAACTGCGCACGCTGGAAGCCGTGGTGCGCCTGGGCTCCATCACCCGCGCCGCGCAGGAGCTGCACCTAACCCAGCCCACGGTATCGTCGCAAATCCACGAACTGCAGTCGGCGCTCGACACCCCGCTGGTGGAGCCGGTGGGCCGTGGCATCCGCCCCACCGAAGCCGCCCGGCTGCTGCACGACGCCGCGCTCGACATCTTTGCGCGCTGGACGCGGTTCGAGGAAGACTTGGCGGCGCTGCACGGTCTGGAGCGCGGCCTGCTGCGCATCGCGGGCGTGACCACGACCGAATATTTCATCGCCCAGTGGCTGCGCCGCTACACCGACCGCCATCCGGGCGTCGACATCGAGCTGGCGGTGGACAACCGCGACGCCGTGGTGCGCCGCCTGCGCGAGGACGACACCGAGCTGGCCGTGATGATGATGCCGCCCGACGACCTGCCGCTGCACAGCATGCCGCTGATGCGCAACCCGCTGGTGCTCATCAGCGCGCTCGACCACCCCTGGACGCGCGCGCGGCGGGTGCCGCGCCGCTGGCTGGACGGCCAACCCCTGCTGCTGCGCGAGCCGGGCTCCGGCACCCGGCTGGCCACCGAAGCCTATCTGCGCGCGCACGGCTTGACCCCCACCCGGCGCGCCACGCTGGGCAGCAACGAGGCGATCAAACACGCCGTGGCCGCCGGGCTGGGGTTGGCGGTGCTGTCGCGCCATGCGCTGGCCGACGACCCGGCGCGCGACGGCGTGGCCGTGCTGCCGGTGGCGGGCTTTCCCATCGAACGCCGCTGGCTGCTGGTGTGGCGCCGCGACCGGCGGCTGTCGCTGGCTGCGCAGCGCTTCATCGAGCATGTGCAGGCGCACCCACCCGACGAGGCACCCACGCCCGCGGGCGGCACGGGGGCGGGCTGACCCCCGGCGCCAGCGCGATCAGGCGCGTGCGGCCACCCAGGCCGCTACGCTGCCCAGCGCCTCGCCCAGCCGGCTGGCGTCGTTGCCCCCAGCCATGGCCAAGTCGGGCTTGCCGCCGCCCTTGCCGCCGACTTGCTGCGCCACGGCGTTGACCAGCTCGCCGGCCTTGAGGCCGCGCGCGACCGCATCCGGGGTCACGCCCGCGCACAGCTGCACCTTGCTCCCCTCCACGCTGGCCAGCACCACGACGGCGCGCCCCAGCTTGTCCTTGAGCCGATCCACGGTTTCGCGCAGCGTCTTGGCGTCGGCCCCGTCGAGGCGCGCCGCCAGCACGCGCAGCCCCTGCACGTCCACGGCTTGTGCGGCCAGTTCGTCGCCTTTGGCCGACGCGAGCTTGGCCTTGAGGCCGTCGAGCTCCCGCTCCAGCTCGCGCACGCGCTGCTGCGTCTGCTCGATGCGGCCGACCAGCTCGGGCAGGGGGGCCTTGAGGGCCGCGGCGGCCGCCTGCACCTGGGCTTCCAGCCCCTGCAGGTAAGCCAGCGCCCCCTCACCGGTGACGGCCTCCACGCGCCGCACGCCCGCGGCCACGCCGCCCTCGGCCACGATCTTGAACAGGCCGATATCCCCGGTGCGCGCCACGTGCGTGCCGCCGCACAGCTCGCGGCTGCTGCCGATGTCGAGCACGCGCACCGTCTCGCCGTACTTTTCGCCGAACAGCATCATCGCGCCGCTGGCCTTGGCGGCCTCCAGGTCCATCACGCGCGCCTGCGTCGGGGTGTTGGCCAGGATCTCGGCGTTGACGCGCGCCTCGATGGCGCGAATCTGCTCCGGCGTGAGCGGCGCGGGGTGCGCGAAGTCGAAGCGCGTGCGCTCGGCATCGACCAGCGACCCCTTTTGCTGGACATGCTCGCCCAGCACCTCGCGCAGCGCCTTGTGCATCAGGTGCGTGGCCGAGTGGTTGCGCATGGTGGCCGCACGCCGGGCACCATCGACCTGCGCGCTGACGTGGTCGCCGACCGCGATCACGCCCTGCGCCACCACCCCGTGATGGCCGTGCACCTGAGCCTTGATCTTTTGCGTGTCGTGCACCTCGAAGCGCGACGAGCCGCTGATCAACACCCCGCTATCGCCCACTTGGCCACCGCTTTCGGCATAGAACGGGGTTTCGTCGAGCACCACGATGCCCGCCTGCCCCGCCTTGAGCTCGGCCACCGGCGTGCCTTCGTGGTAGAGCGCCACCACCTTGGCCTGCGCCTGCAGGTGCTCGTAGCCCACGAAGCGGTTATCCGGCCCCGCGTAGTCCAGCACGCGGTCCATCTTGAACTTGCCCGCTGCGCGCGCCTGCGTCTTTTGCCGCTCCATCGCGGCCTCGAAGCCCGCCACATCGACGCCCACGCCACGCTCGCGGCACACGTCGTGGGTCAAATCGAGCGGAAAGCCGTAGGTGTCGTGCAGTTTGAACGCCACGTCGCCCGGCAGCGTCGTCTGGCCCTCGGCCAGCGCCGCTTCCAAAATCTCCATACCGTGGCCCAGCGTCTCGAAAAAGCGCTCCTCCTCGGCCTGCAGCACGTCCATGACGCGTTGCGCGTTGGCCGCCAGGTGGGGGTAGGCCTCGCCCATCTGCGTCACCAGGTCGGGCACCAGCCGGTGGAAAAACGGCGCCTTGCGGCCCAGCTTGTAGCCGTGGCGGATGGCGCGGCGGATGATGCGCCGCTGCACGTAGCCGCGCCCCTCGTTGCTGGGGATGACGCCATCGGCCACCAAGAAGGCCGTGGCGCGAATGTGGTCGGCGATCACACGCAGGCTGGGGCTGCCCAGATCGGTGGCCCCCGTCTCACGCGCCGCCGCCCGGATGAGGGCCTGGAACAGGTCGATATCGTAGTTGCTATGCACCCCTTGCAGAATGGCCGCGATACGCTCCAACCCCATGCCGGTGTCCACGCAGGGCGCGGGCAGCGGCCGCACCGATCCGTCGGGCTGCATGTCGAACTGCATGAACACGTTGTTCCAGATTTCGATGTAGCGGTCGCCGTCGGCATCGGGGCTGCCGGGCGGCCCGCCCGCCACCTCGGGCCCGTGGTCGTAGAAGATCTCGGAACACGGGCCGCACGGGCCGGTGTCGGCCATCATCCAGAAGTTGTCGCTCTGGTACTTGCCGCCCTTGTTGTCGCCGATGCGCACCACGCGCTCGGGCGGCAGGCCGATTTCCTTGGTCCAGATGTCGTAGGCCTCGTCGTCCTCGTGGTACACCGTGGCCCATAGGCGATCGGCGGGCAGCCGGTACACCTCGGTCAACAGCTCCCAGGCCCAGCGCAGCGACTCGCGCTTGAAATAGTCGCCAAACGACCAGTTGCCCAGCATCTCGAAAAACGTGTGGTGGCGCGCGGAGTAGCCCACGTTTTCCAGATCGTTGTGCTTGCCCCCGGCGCGCAGGCACGCCTGCACCGACGCCGCGCGCACATAGGGCCGCTTGTCCGTGCCCAAAAAGACATCCTTGAACTGCACCATGCCCGAGTTGGTGAACATCAGCGTCGGGTCGTTGGCAGGCACCAGGGGGCTGGAGGGCACCACCGTGTGGCCACGCTGGGCAAAGAAGTCCAGAAACGTGCGCCGGATGTCAGCCACGGAAAAGAAAGGTCGGTCGGCGGCTTGGCTCATGTCGATCGAAAATGTTGGGGTAACCCTTCATTTTACGGGGCAACCATCCACCGCGCGGTATGCTTCGCGTGCTATGCGCTTGAACCTCATTTACGCCCGCGCGGCCAACGGCGTCATCGGCTGCACGCGCGACGGCCAGCCCGCCATGCCCTGGCACCTGCCGGAAGACTTGGCACATTTTCGCCGCTGCACCCAGGGCTGCCCCGTGATCATGGGGCGCACCACGTGGCAGTCGCTGCCGCCGCGCTTTCGGCCGCTGCCAGGGCGCGTCAACGTGGTCCTCACGCGCGACCCCGCACAGGCGCAGGCGCTGCGCACTGCCGGGGCCGTGCCGCAATCCAGCCTGGAGGCTGCGCTGGCCTACTGCCAAACGCTGCCCGGCGCCGACGGCGGCCCACCGGCCGAGGTCTGGGTCATCGGCGGTGCGCAGGTGTACGCACAGGCGGAACCGCTCGCTGCGCGCGCCGTGGTCACCGAGATCGACGCCGCCTTCGAAGGCAACGCCGTCGCACCCACGCTGGGCCCAGATTGGCGCGAAACCGCACGCGAGCCCCACGTCAGCACGAGCGGCCTGCGCTTTGCCTTCGTCACCTACGAGCGCAACAGCGCGCCCAGCCAGTCTTGCATCAGCGCTCGGTAGGCGGGCAGCGCCGCAAAAATCTCGTCGGCCAAGGCCTCGTTATAGGTGTGCGACGTAAGGTTCCGATGGTCCACCATCGCCAGCGCAAGCCGCGCTTGTTCTTCGGTCAGCAAACCGTTTTCCATGGCTGCACGCACGACGGCTTTGGGTGACGCCACATCGACGCCATAGCGGTCGGCCAACACCGCTTTGGCTGCTTTCCAGACCGCCTCCACCGTATATTCGAAGCGTTGGATGGACGCATCCCTTACGACGGTCGAATAGGGCTCCGACACGAGCGCAACAAGCGACGTCAGCGCCCGCTGGGCCACCTCCAGGCGTTGTGCTAGACGCTCCATTCGATGCCCTCCCGATCGATCGACTGCCGCAGCCCAGCCGGTGCGCGCGCATAGTCCACGAGATCCACCCGAAACGGGATGCAGGAATCCTCCAACGCCTCACGGGCCAACGCCAGCTCGTCGAGGGGGATCGGCTGCGCGCCGACGAGCGCGATATCGATATCAGAAGCACGACGCGCATCCCCACGGGCCCGCGACCCGAACAGGCACAGGCGCGCCCGATGGCGTCGCGCCAGCGGCGCCAGCAGATGCACGATCGCTTCGCGGTCACGAGGGTCGACGAGAGTGGACATGGAAACGGGAATAGAACTACCCGACGTTCGCATTCTAGAGCGCCGATCATTCAAAGCGCACCGCAACGCTCCCGACACCCACTCCGACGCCACGACGCGCTATGAGCCCCCCGGCGGGCGCAGGTAGCGCTCGTCCGACCAGGTGGCCAGCCACTGCGGCGCAAAGGCCACGAACACCGCGGCGAACAACCCCGTCAGAAACGCGTCGCCCCACGCCATCAACCAGCGCGCTACCAGCGCCTCGTGCATGGTGACGCCGCCCATCAAATGGTGGATGCCCTCGTACAGCACGCCGGAGGCAAAGATCGCCAGCGCCGTGCCCAAAAACCCACGCCCCAGCGTATAGATGAACGGGTTGGGTGGTAGCCAGCGGCGCAGCGCCCAGCCGATGCCCAGCGCCAGTGTTGCCGGCACCAGTCCCACCCACACCCACTGCGACAGCGCCGCCTGCCAGTCCCCCTGCCCCAGCAGCCACACGGCCAGCGCGACCACGGCCAGCACCGGCACCGCCAGCGGCCAGCCCAGCATCAGCACCAACAGGCACGCGCCGGAAAACTGCACCGCCATGCCAGCGGGCAGTTTTTGCGGCAGCAGCCAGAACCACGGCAACAGTACCAGCGCGGCCAGCGTGGGCGACAGCAGCGGCCCGCGCAGCAGCCGCCAGGGCCGCACGCTCAGTGCGGCGGCCAAGCCCAGCGCGGTCAACAACCATTCCAACATCAGCATCGTGGCGGCATCTTACGCCCGCGGCCGTCGGCAGGCCCTTGCGTTGCATCAAACCCCTGCCGCCGTGCCACAATCACAGCATGCGACTGTCCGCTCACGACACCCAGTGCATTCGCGATACCGTCGGTGCGGTGTTCGGCCCCGAGGCGCACGTGTGGTTGTTCGGTTCGCGCACAGACCCCAGCGCGCGCGGCGGCGACATCGACCTGCTGGTCAGCGTGCCGCACCCCGTGGAGCGACCCGCTCTGCTGGCCACGCAACTGGCCGCGCGGCTGCAAATGGCGCTGGGCGAGCAGCACATCGACATCGTGCTGGAAGCACCCAACCTGCAGCCCCTGCCCATCCACCGCGTGGCCCGCGAGCAAGGAGTACGGCTGTGACCGACGGCTTGCGCGAGCGCTTGTGGCAGCTTTGTGAGCTGGTCGAGTGGGAAATGCAACACCTTCAGGCCACCGACCAGCGTCTGTTCGAGCGACCGTTCGATGCGCAACGGGCGGCATCCCTGGCGCACGACGACGCGTTGGCCGAGCGGGTCGATGCCTTCGTGGCCCGATTTGGGCGGCTGCAGGACACCCTTGGCGACAAACTCATGCCTGCCTTGCTGCGCTGGCTGGGACAGCCGCCCGCCCCGGTGCTGGACAATCTGCGCTCCCTCGAACAATGGGGCTGGCTGGCCAACGCCGAGGCGTGGCTGGAGGCCCGTGCGCTGCGCAACCGACTGATACACGAATACCAGAAAGACCCAGCCCTGCTCGCCGACGCCTTGAACCTGGCTCACGAACGGGTCGGCCTACTGGTGGCGACCGCTCAGCGCTTGATCACCGAAACGCGGCGCCGCCTGCCATCAGCCCCGTGACGCAAAACGCGCCCGCGCCAGCCTCACAGCCCCGGCAGCCCGCCGGGCAGCCCCTTCATGCCGCCTAGGCGCTTCATCATCTTCATCAGGCCGCCGCCTTTCATCTTTTTCATCATCGCCTGCATCTGCTCGAACTCCTTGAGCAGGCGGTTGACCTCCTGCACGGGTACCCCGGCACCGGCGGCGATGCGGCGCTTGCGGCTGGCCTTGATGATCTCCGGGTGGCGGCGCTCGTGCGGCGTCATCGCGCAGATGATGCCTTCCTTGCGGCGGATGTCTTTTTCCGCGCGCTGCAAGTCGGCCTCGCCCGCCTTGGCGGCCAGTTGGGTGGGCAGCTTGTCCAGCAGGCTGCTCAAGCCGCCCATTTTTTTCATCTGGCGGATCTGCTCCAAAAAATCCTCCAGGTCAAAGCCGCCACTCTTGACCTTGGCCGCCAGCTTTTGCGCCTGCTGCAAGTCCACGCCCGCGGTAACCTGCTCCACCAGCGCCACGATGTCGCCCATGCCCAGCACACGGCCGGCGTGGCGCTCGGCGTCGAACAGCTCCAGGCCGTCGATCTTTTCGCTCACACCGGCAAACTTGATGGGCGCGCCCGTGATGGCCCGCACCGACAGCGCCGCGCCGCCGCGCGAGTCGCCATCGAGCTTGGTCAGCACGATACCCGTCAGCGGCAACGCCTCGGCAAACGCCTTGGCGGTGTTGACCGCATCCTGCCCCTGCATGGCATCGACCACGAACAGTGTCTCCACTGGCTTGAGCAGCCCATGCAACGCCTGGATCTCGCGCATCATCGCCTCGTCGATGGCCAGCCGCCCGGCGGTGTCCACGATCAGCACATCGAAGTAGTGCTTGCGCGCGTGGTCCAGCGCCGCACGCGCGATGTCCAGCGGGTTTTGGTCCGGACGACTCGGAAACCACTCCGCCCCGGCCTGGCACGTCACAGTCTTGAGCTGCTCGATGGCCGCCGGCCGGTACACGTCACCGCTGACGGTGAGCACCTTTTTCTTGCGCCGCTCGATCAACCACTTGGCCAGCTTGGCGGTGGTCGTCGTCTTGCCCGCGCCCTGCAGACCGGCCATCAAAATCACCACCGGCGGCTGCGCGGCCAGATTCAGGTCGGCCACCCCCGCGCCCATGGTGGCCGCCAGCTCTTTGTGGATGATGCCCACCAGCGCCTGCCCGGGCGTGAGCGAGCCCACCACCTCCTGCCCCAGCGCCTTGTCCTTGACGCGGGCGATGAAGTCGCGCACCACCGGCAAGGCGACGTCGGCCTCCAGCAGCGCCAGGCGCACCTCGCGCAGCATGTCTTGCACGTTGCTTTCGGTGATGCGGGCCTGGCCGCGCAGTTCTTTGACCAGGCGCGACAGTTTTTCGGTCAGGGCAGAGGCCATGGCAGGGCAGCCTTCGTTACACTAGGCGAATGATTGTAACGGTCGGTCCCTGGTGGACGGTGGCGCCTGCGCTCGGTGCTGCCGTCGGTTACGCGGCGCTCGCGGCGGGCGCGGCCCGCCTCGGTCGGCGCGCCACGACCGGGATCATGCTGGCCACCCTGGTGCTGCATGGGCTGGCGCTGGCCGTGGCGTTTGGCACCACGCCCGTTCGCTTTGGCTTTGCCCCTACGCTGTCGGTCACCGCCTGGCTGGTGCTGGCCATCTACGCGGTGGAGACGCGCCTGTACCCGCAACTCGGCACGCGCTGGACGCTGGCCGGGCTGGGCGTGCCCGCCGTTCTGCTGGCGTTGCTGTTTCCTGGCACCGCTTACCCCACGCTCGCGTCGCCGTGGCTGCCGCTGCACTGGGCGCTGGGCTTTGCCTCCTACGGGCTGCTGGGGGCCGCCGTGGCGCATGCCTGGATGATACAGCGCTCCGAGGCCGCTATCCGCCGCGGTGCCACCCAGCCCTCCGCGCTGCCCCTGCTGGCGCTGGAGCGGCTGACGTTTCGCTTCGTGACCGGTGCCTTCGTGCTGCTGACGCTCACCCTGGCGGCGGGGTGGACCTTCACCCGACTGCTGCAACCCACGGCGGGCTGGATCACGCACAAAACGGTCTTTACCGCGCTGTCGTGGGCGGTACTGGCCGTGCTGCTCTGGGGCCGCTGGCGCTGGGGCTGGCGCGGCCGCACCGCCGTGCGCATGCTGTATGTGGCCGGTGCCTTGCTGCTGCTGGGCTACGTCGGCTCGCACTTCGTGCTCGAGGTGATTTTGCGCCGCGGCGCCTGACGCCCATCCGGAAAGTCCCCATGTTCAAGTGGTTGCTGGTCATCGCCGTCGTCGTGCTAGGCTACGTGTGGTGGCGGCACCAGCGCCAGATCAGCCCGCGCGAGCGCGCGGCGCAGCGCCCCCCGTCGGCGCCCGCGTCGGGGCCAGCTACGCCGGCAGCGATGGTGCGCTGCCGTCACTGCGGCGTGCACCTGCCGGCCAGCGATGCCGTGCGCGGTGCGCTGGGCCCATACTGTGGCGATGAACACCGCCGACTCGC
>NZ_CALIND010000144.1:0-4148 GCF_938045175.1 uncultured Tepidimonas sp. | reverse complement strand
GCATGTCGGCCAGCTTTTTCTGGATGAGCTGGTTGGCGGCCAGTGGCCGGCCGAACTGCTGGCGATCCAGCACATATTGCCGCGCGCGGTGATAGCAGTCCTCGGCTGCGCCCAGCGCGCCCCAGGCGATGCCGTAGCGCGCGCTGTTGAGGCACGTGAACGGCCCCTTGAGCCCCCGCACGCCGGGGAAGGCGTTTTCCTCAGGGCAAAAGACCTGGTCCATCACGATTTCGCCGGTGATGGATGCGCGCAAGCCCACCTTGCCGTGAATCGCCGGGGCAGACAATCCCTTCCAGCCTTTTTCCAGGATGAAGCCACGGATCTGTCCCTCGTCGTCCTTGGCCCAGACCACGAACACGTCGGCGATCGGGCTGTTGGTGATCCACATCTTGGCGCCGGTGAGCGTGTATCCACCCGGCACCTTGCGCGCGCGGGTGATCATGCTAGCCGGGTCGCTGCCGTGGTTGGGCTCGGTCAGGCCAAAGCAGCCGACCCACTCGCCTGTGGCCAGTTTGGGCAGGTATTTTTGTTTCTGCGCCTCGGTGCCGAATTCGTGGATCGGCACCATCACCAGCGAAGACTGCACGCTCATCATGCTGCGGTAGCCGCTGTCCACCCGCTCGACTTCGCGCGCGATCAATCCGTAGCTCACATAGTTGAGCCCGGCGCCACCGTACTGCTCGGGGATGGTGGGGCCGAGCAGGCCGATTTCGCCCATTTCGTTGAAGATTGCGCGGTCGGTTTTCTCGTGCCGGAACGCCTCTTGCACACGTGGCAGCAGCCGCTCTTGGCAGTAAGTGCGTGCCGCATCGCGCACGGCGCGCTCATCGGGCGTGAGTTGATCGTCCAGAAAAAACGGGTCGGCCCAGTCGAAGGCAATCTTGGGTTGGCTCATGGTGTGTCCTTGGTGTGATGAAAAGAGGGGGCGCGTCGCACGCCAGTCGAAGGCATGGTAGTGGCTGGCTCGCGCCCGCGCAAACGAATTTTTCTGCGTCGGTTATGATCTCAACGCATATCTGAAAGGACCACTGTGCGTCGCCGCCTGCCCTCCACTCAGGCCCTGCAATGCTTCGAGGCCGCTGCGCGCCACCAAAGCTTCACGCGCGCCGCGCAAGAACTGGCGCTCACCCAAGGGGCCGTGTCGCGCCAGGTGGCGGCGCTGGAGGCGTTTTTAGGCGTGCGGCTGTTTCGGCGCACGCAGCACGGCATGGCGCTGACCCCCGCGGGGGAAGACTACGCACGCCAAGTGCGTGAACGGCTGGATGCGCTGGAGCGCGACGTGGTGGACGTGATGGGGCGCCAAGGGCAGGGCGACAGCGTCACGCTGGCCACCGTTCCCACCTTTGCCACGCGCTGGCTGATCCCGCGCCTGCCGCGGCTTGCCGCACGTCAGCCCCACTTGCTGGTGCACCTGGAGACGCGCACGCGCCCGTTTCTGTTCCCCGACAGTGGCCTGGACGCGGCCATCTGGGCCGGCACGCCGCAGCAGTTGCAGCAATGGGCCGGCACGCGTGCCACTCCCCTGCTGGACGAGGATGTGCTGCCCGTGTGCAGCCCGCGCCTGCTGACAGCCGCGGGGGCCGACGTGGGTGAAGGCGTCGATCCCGAGGTGTTGGCCCACTGGCCGCTGCTGCAGCAAGCCACCCGACCCGAGGCGTGGCGTCAGTGGTTTGACGCGCAGGGCGTGGACGCGCCGCGCGCGATGGCAGGCCCCCGGTACGAGTTGTTTTCCATGCAGGCGGCTGCGGCCATCGCGGGGCTGGGCGTGGCCCTCATGCCCACGCTGCTGGTGCAGGACGAATTGGCCAGCGGCGCGCTGGTCGTGGCTTGCCCGCGGCCGCTCAAGGCGCAGCGCGCTTATTATTGGGTGCAACCCGGCGGCCCCGAACGGGCCGCGCTGGGCGTGTTCAGGGCGTGGTTATTGGAGGAATGTTCCCACGCCGGGGACATGGCTCGCCAGCACCCGGGTCGCGGTGAGTTGCCTCCAGTCGGCGGCCGTTCCATCTCGGGGGCGTGAGCGGGGCGACGCGCCCCAAGGCCGGTTCGGTTGCGGGATTGCCGACCATGTGCACAGCCTCCACCAGCTCTGTGATGCGTACTTACGCGAGGTGGTGCGCGGCGAGCGAGAGCGCCGATGATCTGCTGGACGGACTGCACACCACGGTGGTGATCCCCTTGCGCCGGCTCGATACCATGAGTGGTATGGCGCCACCCGAGCGACTGATGCCCGTCTTCGATGTCGGGGGCATCACGGTGGTTCTGGAGACTCCCAAGTTGGCCGCCGTACCCCGCCGCGTGCGGCGGCAGCGGGTAGGCAATCTCGCCGACCACCATGACGCCATCGCGTCAGCGCTCGATTTCCTGTTTCACGGATTTTGACCGCTCCTCTTTGCCGCCTTCAGCGCCTCGCCCATGATGGCCAGGCCCTCGTCCAGCAGTGCGTCGCTGGCGGTCAGTGGCACCAGAATGCGGATGACGTTGCCGTACAAGCCGCACGACAGCAGCACCAAGCCGCGCTGCAGCGCTTCGGCGCACAGGCGCTTGGTCAGATCCGCCGCCGGGCGGTTGATGTCGCCGTCTTCGAACAGCTCGATGGCGACCATGGCGCCCAGCCCGCGCACGTCCAGGATCTCGCGGTGCTGTCCCATGAGCGCCGTCAGCCCCGCACGCAGCCGCTCGCCGATGGCGCGCGAGCGGGCCAGCAAGTTTTCTTCCTCGAACACGTCGAGCACCGCCAGCGCGGCCACGCAAGCCAGCGGGTGGCCGGCGTAGGTGCCGCCGAGCCCCCCGGGCAGGGGCTTGTCCATGATCTCGGCCTTGCCGATGACCGCGGCGATGGGAAAGCCGCCCGCCATGCTCTTGGCCATGGTGATGAGGTCGGGCGCCACGCCCCATTGCTCGCATGCCAGCCAGGTGCCGGTGCGACCCGCGCCGGTTTGCACCTCGTCGGCGATGAGGACGATGCCGTGGCGGTCGCACAGCTCGCGCAAGGCGCGGGCAAACTCGAACGGCGCGACGTAAAAGCCGCCTTCGCCCTGCACGGGCTCGAGGATGATGGCCGCAACACGCTCGGGCTCGATGTCGTATTTGAACAGGTGGTGCAGGCTGCGCAGCGCGTCATCGACCGAGATGCCGTGCAGCGGATTGGGAAACTCCGCGTGGTAGATCTCGGCCGGGAAGGGGCCGAAGCCCGCCTTGTAGGGCGCCACCTTGCCGGTGAGCGCCATGCCCAGCAGCGTGCGGCCATGGAAGCCACCGCCAAAGGCGATGACGGCCTGTCGCCCAGTAGCAGCACGGGCGATCTTGACGGCGTTTTCGACCGCCTCTGCCCCCGTGGACTGGAAGAACGCTTTCTTGGGGAAATGACCGGGTGCCTTGGCGCACAGGCGCTCGGCCAGCTCGACGTACGGTTCGTAGGCCAGTACCTGAAAGCACGTGTGGTGCACCTTGTCCAGTTGGGCCTTGACGGCTTCGACGATCTTGGGATGCCGGTGGCCGGTGTTGAGCACGGCGATGCCGCCGGCAAAGTCGATGTAGCGCTTGCCTTCGACATCCCAGACTTCGGCGCCTTCGGCACGCTCGGCAAAAACTTCGTAGGTCTGTCCCAGCCCCGCGGGCAGGGCGGCGCGGCGGCGCGCCATCAGCGTGGCGTTGGTTTTGGCGGCGGTGGACAGTTGGGGATCGCGGTGCATGAGGTGTCTCCGGGGGTGCGGGGCGTCAACGGCGGGTCGGGGGGCGGCGCGGGCATGAAAACGCGCGGCCCTGGTCGAGCCTTGACTGTAAAGGGGTGGGCGGCCCCGATACCATATACAGCCGATGGGCGGCGGTCGATGCACTGTACTGCCGCCGTGCCCGATACAGCCCCCAACACGATGTTCACGCTCGACCCCCAACACCCCACGCCCCTGGTGCAACAAATCGTCGATGGGTTTCGGGACCTGATTCGCAGCGGGGCGCTGCGCCCGGGCGCCAAGGCGCCTTCGATTCGGCAATTCGCGCATGCGCACGGGGTCAGCGTCTATACCGTGGTCGATGCCTACGACCGGTTGGTGGCCTTGGGCTACTTCGTGTCACGGCCGCACTCGGGATTTTTCGTGCGCAGCCGCGACAGCCACGCCGAACCGTCGGCCGACCGCGGCCCGCAGTAC
>NZ_CALIND010000143.1:0-21798 GCF_938045175.1 uncultured Tepidimonas sp. | reverse complement strand
GCCAGCCGGTCGATTCGGCTTGTCCCAGCAGCGCGGCGCGCTCCAGCGCCAGCGCGGTGTCGGCCGGTAGCGGGTGGGGGTGCTCGGGGGTGTCGGGACCGGTGGTGCCCAGCACAGCCGGTGCCGCGTAGCCCAGCAGGCGCTCGGCGCTGCTGGGCCAGTCCTGGATCGCGCCGTGGGTGTCCAAAAAAAAGATCGCGGCGTCGCGCAGGCTGCCGGAGAGGGCTTGCCAGCGCGCCTGCTGCTCGGCCAGGTGCGCGTCCTGGTGCTGCAAGCGCTGTTGCAGATCACGTTGCTGTGCGTGCCACGCGGCCTGTTGCTGCTGCATCGCCGTTTCGTCTCGCAACAGCACGAAGGCGCCCACCACGTCGTCGCCGCTGCGCTCGGGCAGCAGGCTCACCCTCCAGTGGTGGGCCTGGTCATCGTGGCCGCGTTGCAGCGTGAATTGCCCGGCCTCGCCGCGCATCACGGTGGCCATCCAGGGCAACAGCGCCTCGATCCACTCGTCGTCCAGCACCTCGTGCCAGGATTGCCCAGCGACGTGCTCCCACGACAGGGAGGGGCGCAGCAGCGGCTGCGCGGCGGGGTTGGCGTGGCGGCAGCGCCAGTGCGCATCCAGGCTCAGCACCCCATCGGGCAGCGCCAACAGCAGGCGCTGCAGGGTCGCCGTGGCATCCACCGCCGCCGTGTCGCTGGGCTGGTCATCGCCCTCGGCCGACAGGGCGGCAAAAAACGACGGCGGCAGGTGCGAGGGCCAGGGGTCGCGGGGCAGCGGCTGCATGCTGGCAACTGTAGCGCAAGCCGCGGCAGCCTCGATATGGCCCGCGTGGGCCGCGCGGAATCAAAAGCGCGGAAGGTCGGGATGGGGCAGGCGCCCGCCGCGCACCAGCATCTTGCCGTACTCGGCGCAGCGCTGCAGCGTGGGGATGACCTTGCCCGGGTTGAGCAGCCCCCGGGGGTCGAAGGCGCGTTTGATGGCCATCATCTGCTCGCGCTCGGCCGGGCTGAATTGAACGCACATGCTGTTGAGCTTTTCCACCCCCACGCCGTGCTCGCCGGTGATGGTGCCGCCCATGGCGACACTCGTCTCCAGGATGTCGGCGCCGAAGCGCTCGGCGCGCTGGAGCTGGTCGGGGTCGTTGGCGTCGAACAGGATGAGTGGGTGCAGGTTGCCGTCGCCCGCATGGAAAACGTTGACGCAGCGCAGCCCATAAGTCTGCTCCATGCGCTGGATGGCCTGCAGGATATCGGCCAGCCGCTTGCGCGGGATGGTCGAGTCCATGCACATGTAGTCTGGGCTGATGCGACCGCTGGCGGGGAACGCGTTTTTGCGTCCGCTCCAAAAGCGCAGCCGTTCCGCTTCGTCGCGGCTGACGGCGATGCGCGTGGCGCCGGCGCTGCGCAGCACCGCACTCATGCGCTCGATCTCCTCCGCCACTTCCTCGGGCGTGCCGTCGCTTTCGCACAGCAGAATCGCCTCGGCTTCCAGGTCGTAGCCGGCTTGTACGAAAGCCTCCACTGCCGCCGTCATGGGCTTGTCCATCATTTCGAGTCCCGCAGGGATGATGCCGGCGGCAATCACCGCGGCCACCGCCTCGCCGGCGCGGCGCACGTCGTCGAAGCTGGCCATGATGCAGCGCGCCAGTTGCGGTTTGGGGACGAGGCGCACCGTCACTTCCAACACCACCGCGAGCATCCCTTCCGAGCCCACCACCAGCGGCAAAAGATCGAGTCCTGGGGCGTCGAGCGCGTCGGCCCCGAACGTGACCGGCTCGCCTTCGACCGTGTAGCCGCGCACTTTGAGCACGTTGTGCAGCGTCAGCCCATACTTGAGGCAGTGCACGCCACCAGAGTTCTCGGCCACGTTGCCGCCGATGGTGCAGGCGATCTGGCTGCTCGGGTCGGGCGCGTAGTACAGACCGAAGGGTGCGGCGGCTTCGCTGATGGCCAGGTTGCGCACGCCTGCTTGCACGACGGCGGTCTGTGCCAGCGGGTCGATGGAGACGATGCGGTTGAACTTGGCCAGCGACAACGTCACGCCCAGCGGGTGCGGCATGGCACCCCCCGACAGCCCGGTGCCCGCACCGCGTGCCACCACCGGCACCTGAAGCGCGTGGCAGGTGCGCAACACGGCCTGCACCTGGTCCTCGGTCTCGGGCAGCGCCACGGCCAGTGGGCGCTGGCGGTAGGCGGTCAGGCCGTCGCACTCGTAGGGCGTGGTGTCCTCCGCGGTGTAGAGCAGGGCGTGATCAGGCAGCACCGCGGCCAGCGCGCGCACCACTTCGGCCTGTCGCTCGGCGCGCAACACGGCGTTGGATTCTTGGCGGTCGTGGGTGGTCATGGCAGCGAGTCCTTTCGGTGCGGGCGCATGCACGCGCGGCTGGCCTGCAGTGTAGGCCAGCCAGGCCAAACAGGGCTGAAAAATCCTTCAATGGGGTGTGAGCGCAGGCGCGCAGGGCGAGGCGGCGTCGCGTTGTCTCGGACGGCAGTGGGTTCGACCCCATCAGGCTTGGGGTCTTGAAACCGGTGCGCAGGTCCCCATCTAGGAAACCAAGCAAGGCGGATGGCCGGTGTGGTGGAGGGCCAGCCATCCGGAGGGACATCCTCCACGAACCCTCTGATTCGAAGGAGATTTTCATGAGCAACCTGATTCCCCGCCGTATGAGCCTGTTCGACGAATTCTTCCGCGATCTGGCGCCGGGCTTCTACATCCGGCCGCTGCACGGCGAGCCGCTGCCGCAGCAAATCAAGCTCGACGTCAGCGAGTCCGACAACGCTTACACCATCACCGCCGAGATCCCTGGCGTGTCCAAGGACGCGATCCAGGTGACGGTGGAAAACAACGTCGTGACGATCGGTGCCGAAGTCAAGCAAGAGGACGTCAAGCGCGACGGCGACAAGGTGCTGCACAGCGAGCGTTACTTCGGTGCGGTCTCCCGCACGCTGGCGCTGCCGGGTGACGTCGACGAGACGCAAGCCAGCGCCAAGTACGAAAACGGCGTGCTGACGCTGGTGCTGCCCAAGAAGGCCGCGGTGGTCGGCAAGCGCATCCGTATCGAGTGATGCTGCGCGGCGCGCAGGCCGTCAGCCGATGGCCTGCCGCAGCCAGGCTGCGAAAGTCGCGCATTCCCAGCGTTCCATCGTGCCCGCCCGCCAGCACAAATAATGCGCGTGCGGGCTGGGCACGCTGCGCGGGTACAGTCGCACCAAGGTGCCGTTTTCCAGCCACGGCGCGCCCAGTTTGAGGCGCACCAGCGCCACGCCCATGCCGGCGGCCGCGCCGTCACACATCAGGCCGATGTCGTTGAACTGCGAACCCTCGACGGGTTCGGGCCAGTCCAGGTCGTGCGCGGCAAACCAGGTGCGCCACGGCTCCAGCGGACTGCGCAGCAGGGGCAAGCCTTCCAAGTCCTCGGGCCGCTCGAACGGCCCGTGTTCCCGTGCAAAGGCGGGCGAGGCCAGCGGCGTGACCTCGTCCTTGAGGATGCAGGCGAACTCCACGTCCTGGTAGCGCCCGGTGCCGAACCGGATCGTCAAGTCCGCGTCCTCGGCGACCACGTCCAGCAGCGGGATGCTGACCTGCAGCGTGAGGTCGATTTCCGGGTAGGCCTCGGAGAAGTGCTTGAGCCGCGGCATCAGGATCGAGCGCGCGAAGGTGGGCGTGACCGCCAGCCGCAGTTTGCGCCGCCCGGGCGTGGCGTGGCGGCTGGGAAAGCGCTGCAGCGCCGCCAGGCCCTCGCGCACCTGGGCCAGGTATTCACTGCCCTCGGTGGTGAGCGAGAAGTCGGCACGCCCGAACAGCTTGACGCCGAGCTGCTCCTCCAGCTGACGGATGCGGTGGCTGACCGCGCTGGGGGTGACGCACAACTCGTCGGCGGTCTGCGTCACGCTGCGCAGGCGCGCCAGCGCCTCGAAGGTCAGCAGGCACTGGATGGGCGGGATGCGCGGGGCGGCCATGGGGGCTCCCGGTGTCAGCGAAACACCACCGTGCGCTGCCCGTTGAGCAGCACGCGGTGTTCGCTGTGCCATTTGACCGCGCGCGCCAGCACTTGGCTCTCGGTGTCGCGGCCGATCGCGGTCAAGTCCTCCACCGTCATGCTGTGGTCCACGCGCGCCACGTCTTGTTCGATGATGGGGCCCTCGTCCAGATCGGCGGTCACGTAGTGCGCGGTGGCGCCGATGAGCTTGACGCCGCGCTCGTGCGCCTGATGGTAGGGCTTGGCGCCCTTGAAGCTGGGCAAAAAGCTGTGGTGGATGTTGATCGCGCGCCCCGCCAGCCGCTCGCACAGGTCGTCAGACAGGATTTGCATGTAGCGCGCCAGCACCACGAGTTCGGCACCTTCTTGCTCGATGATCTCGAGTTGGCGTGCCTCGGCCTGGGCTTTGGTCGACGGAGTGACCGGGATGTGGTGGAAGGGGATGTTGTAGCTGGCCGCCAGTTGGTAAAAATCCCGGTGGTTGCTGATGATGGCGCGCACGTCCAGCCGCAGCAGGCCGCTTTTCCAGCGAAACAGCAAGTCGTTCAAGCAGTGCCCCTGCTGGCTGACGAAGATGACGGTGCGCATGGGCTCGTGCCACGGGTGCAGGCGGCACGCCATGCCGTGGCGAGCGCCAAACGCACTGGCTGCCTCGCGCAGGGCGCTGGTGTCATGGCCGGGGCAAGTGAACTGCACGCGCATGAAGAAGCGCCCGCTGTCGCGGTCGTTGAATTGGGCGGCTTCTTCGATATTGCCGCCGAGTTCCAGCAAAAAGCCCGAGACGGCGTGCACGATGCCGGGCTTGTCCTGACAGGACAGGGTGAGAACGAACGTGTCTTGCATGGAGCGAATTGTCGCTGTTTTGTCTCGTCGCTCTCGGTCGGACGGCGCGCGCGACTCCCCCCATGTGAGCGCGGGATAATCGCGACTCGCGGGTGCCGCGGCACCCGCGCAGGCAATTTTGGAGGAAAGCCCATGTCCCACACCGTGGACGTCGTGATACTGGCCGCCGGCAAAGGCACGCGCATGAAGAGCGCGCTGCCCAAGGTGTTGCAGCGGCTGGCGGGCCGCCCGCTGCTGGGCCACGTGCTGGACACGGCGCGCGGTCTGGCGGCGCGACGCGCGGTGGTGGTCACCGGCCACGGTGCCGAGCAGGTGGAGGCCGCGCTGCCCGCGCTGGCCGCCGATCTGCCCTGGCAGGCGGTGCGCCAGCAGCCGCAGTGGGGCACCGGTCACGCGGTACAGCAGGCCATGCCGTGCCTGGACGACGAGGGTGTGACCCTGGTACTGTCGGGCGACGTCCCACTGACGCGCCCCGAGACGCTGGCCGCGTTGCTGTCGGCCCAGGCGAGTGCGGGCCCGGATGCGTTGGCGCTGCTGACCGTCACGATGGCCGACCCCCACGGGTACGGGCGCCTCGTGCGCGGCGCCGACGGTGAGGTGCAGCGCATCGTGGAGGAAAAGGACGCCACGGACGCCGAGCGCGCGCTGACCGAGGTCTACAGCGGCATTCTGGCCGCGCCGACTCGCCGCCTGCGTGCGTGGTTGTCGCGACTCGACAATCACAACGCGCAGGGCGAGTTCTACCTGACCGACGTGGTGCGGCACGCGGTGGCCGATGGTGTGCCGGTGGTGGCGCACCGCATCGATGACGCGCTGGAGGTGGCCGGTGTCAACAGTCCCGCGCAGCTGGCGGCGCTGGAGCGTGCGCTTCAACGCCGCGTGGCCGATGCGTTGCTGGCGCAGGGGGTGCGGCTGGCCGACCCCGCCCGTCTGGACGTGCGGGGCGAGCTCGTGTGCGGCCAGGACGTGGAAATCGACGTCAACTGTGTGTTCGAGGGGCGGGTCGAACTGGGGGATGGCGTGCGCATCGGGGCGCACTGCGTGATCGCCAACGCACGCATCGAGGCCAGTGCCGTCATCGAGCCCTTCACCCACATCGACGGCGAGCGCTCGGGTGTCACCGTGGGGGCGCATGCCCGGGTAGGGCCTTTTGCGCGCCTGCGGCCCGGCACCCGGCTGGGGCCGGAGGTGCACATCGGCAACTTCGTGGAAGTCAAAAACAGCACGCTGGCGGCCGGGGCCAAGGCCAACCATTTGGCCTATCTGGGGGACGCGACCGTGGGCGAGCGCGTCAACTACGGGGCGGGCAGCATCACCGCCAACTACGACGGCGCCTTCAAGCACCGCACCGTGATCGAGGCCGACGTGCACGTCGGCAGCAACTGCGTGCTGGTGGCCCCCGTGACACTGGGGGCGGGCGGCACGATCGGCGCCGGCAGCACCGTCACCAAGGACACGCCCCCTGGTGCGCTCACGGTGGCGCGCGCCAAACCGGTCACGGTGCCGAATTGGCAACGCCCGCGCAAAGCGCGTTGAGGGCGGTCCGCGCTCACCAGCCCCACAGGTGTTCGCTGGCCGCCCAAACCGTGCCGTTGCCGTCCGGGGCGCGTAGCTGCACCCAGTCTCCTTGGCGGCGCACGGTGGCCAGCACGTCCCCATAGCGGGCGCGACCCACCACCTGCCACTCTAGGCCAGGGCCACTGCGCAGGTTGAGCGTGCGCGTGCGCACCACGTGGTACCGCTCTGGGCCGGTGACGCGCGCTGCGATCCAGCCTTCGTCGCCCTCGAAATCGCGCACGCGCAGCCAGTCGCCCTGGCGCTGCAGGACCAACAAGGGGTAACCCCGTTTGAGTTGCCATTGCACGTCGGCGTCGGGCGCGGGTGCGGCGCGCAGGTTGACGACGGAGCTGCGCACGCTGACGAGTTCTTGCGCCTGTGCGCCCAGCGCCAGGGCGGCCAGTGCCAGCGCCCAAGTGCGCGCGATGGCGCGGTGGATGGGGACCATGCGGCGACTCCTTTCGTGCCAAGGATATCCGCCAAATGATACGCCAGGGGGCTCGCTCGGGTCAGGCCGGCGCTGGGCCGGGACGCCGCAGCGGCAGCCGTGGATCGAATTTGGCGCGGTGCACGCTGAAGTACGCTTTGACTTGGCGCACGTTGCCGTGTTCGGTCCACAGCCGCTGGGCTAGCGCGTGGTAGTCGTCCATATCGCGCACGGTGACGACCAGCACGAAGTCGGGGCCCGCGCTCACCCGGTAGCACTGCTGGACGGCGGGCTCGGCCACGGCGCGCGCTTCGAAGGCGCGTAGGTGTTCGTCGCCCTGGCGTTCCAGGCCGATTTCCACGATCGCGGTCAGGCAAGGCCCCAGCAGCGCCGCCACACGCTGCGGCTGCAGGATGGCCACGCGCCGCTCGATCAGGCCCGCGGCTTCCAGCCGCCGCACGCGCCGCAACACCGTGGGTGCCGACACCCCGCATTGGGCCGCCAGCGCGGCCAAGGAGGTGCCGGCGTCGGTTTGCAGCCGGTCGAGTAGGGTGAGGTCCAGCTCATCGATGTAAAAATCGTTCATAAAACTATTGATAATGGAATCGTTGCGCGCACGTGGTGGGAAGTGAACGATTATTTCAAAAATAGAGAAAAAAAGAAGTTTCCACATTCGTGGGTTGTCGTACCTTTGCGCTGTTGTCGAGCCAGAGCGGGGGATTGACCCATGTGTGGAATCGTGGCAGCGGTCGCAACGACCGATGTGGTGGGGGTGCTGATCCAGGGACTGCAGCGGCTGGAGTACCGTGGATATGACTCGTGTGGGTTGGCGGTGCACCAGGGAGCGCCGCTGGCCGGTGCAGTGGCGGCCGATGCCGGACGGCGTGGCTTGGTGCGCGCGCGCAGCACCGCCCGCGTGGCCGAGCTGCAGGCGCAGGTGCAGGCCGAGCGGCTGCAAGCAGCCACGGGTATCGCGCACACGCGCTGGGCCACGCACGGCGCGCCTGCCGTGCACAACGCGCACCCGCACGTCAGTCACGGCCCGGGTGTGCGGCCCGGCGAGCGCGCGCCGCGTGTGGCGCTGGTGCACAACGGCATCATCGAAAACCACGAATCCCTGCGTGCAGCGTTGCAGGCGCGCGGCTACGTGTTCGAGAGTCAGACCGACACCGAGGTCATCGCCCACCTCATCGACAGCCACTACGACGGTGATTTGCTGGCGGCGGTGCAGGCTGCGACCGCCCAGCTGCGGGGGGCGTATGCGATCGCCGTGCTGCACCACGACGAGCCGCAGCGCCTGGTGGGGGCGCGCGTCGGCTCGCCGCTCGTGCTGGGTATCGGCGCCGCGGCGCAGGGGCCAGCGCCGCACTACTTGGCCAGCGACGCACTGGCGCTGGCGGGCGTGACGGACCGCATCGTCTTTCTGGCCGAGGGCGACGTGGTGGACGTCGCGCTCGGGCGCTATCGCGTCGTCGGTGCCGACGGGCGCACGCTGGACGCGGCCGCACGCCCCGTCAAGACGGTGCACGTGGGCAGCCAAGACGTGGCGCTCGGGCCCTACCAGCACTACATGCAAAAAGAGATCTTCGAGCAGCCGCGCGCGCTGGCCGACACGCTCGAGGGCGTGGAAGGCATCGTGCCCGAGCTGTTCGAGGACCACGGTATCCGCAGTCGGGCGGCGTGGCGCGTGTTTCGTGAGATCGACCGCGTGCTGATCCTGGCCTGCGGCACCAGCTACTACGCCGGTTGCGTGGCGCGCCATTGGCTGGAGTCGATCGCGCGCATCCCCACCACGGTCGAGATCGCCAGCGAATACCGCTACCGCGACGCCGTGCCGGATGCGCGCACGCTGGTGGTGACCATCAGCCAAAGCGGCGAGACGGCCGACACGCTGGCAGCGCTGCGCCATGCGCAGCAGCAGGGCATGACGAATACGCTGACCATCTGCAACGTCGCCACCAGCGCCATGGTGCGCGAGTGCGAGCTGGCCTATGTGACGCGCGCCGGGGTGGAGATTGGGGTGGCCAGCACCAAGGCGTTCACCACGCAATTGGCGGCGCTGTTTCTGCTGACACTGGCGCTGGCGCAGGCCAAAGGGCGCCTGACCCCTGAGGACGAAGCCCGCCACCTGCGCGCCATGCGCCACTTGCCGCTGGCGCTGCAGGCTGTGCTGGCGCTAGAGCCACAGGTCATCCGCTGGGCCGAAGATTTCGCCGCCAAAGAGCACGCGCTGTTCCTGGGCCGCGGGCTGCATTATCCGATCGCGCTCGAAGGCGCGCTCAAGCTCAAGGAAATCAGCTACATCCACGCCGAGGCGTACCCGGCGGGCGAACTCAAGCACGGCCCGCTGGCGCTGGTGACCAGCGCCATGCCCGTGGTGACGGTAGCCCCCAACGACGCCCTGCTGGAGAAGCTCAAGAGCAACATGCAAGAGGTGCGCGCGCGCGGCGGGGTGTTGTACGTACTGGCGGACGCCGACACCCACATCGCCGGCGGCGACGGGGTGCATGTGATCCGGTTGCCGGAGCACTACGGGGCGCTGAGCCCCATTCTGCACGTGGTGCCGCTGCAACTGCTGGCCTACCACACGGCGTGCCTGCGCGGCACCGACGTGGACAAGCCCCGCAACCTGGCCAAGAGCGTGACGGTGGAGTAGGGCGACGCTTGACGTGTGTGCTACGTTGAAGAGAGCCGGTGGTCTGGCCCGAGTGCTCTCCTCGGCGCGGGGGGCGGGGTGGCGCCGGCGTGTCGAGAAGGAAACAACGGAGGCATTCATGCAGCAACGCGTATGGCAACGCTCCGCGTCATGGCGCGGGTGGCGCAAGAAGGTGGTGGCGGCGTGTGCGCTCGCTTTCGGGGCGGCACCCGTCGTGCAGGCGCAAGCCCCGGCACCGGTGCCCGTCGTGGCCAGCTTCAGCATCTTGGGCGACCTCGTGCAGCAGGTGGGTGGCGAGCGGGTGCAGGTGCGCACCCTCGTCGGCCCGGAGGCGGACGCGCACGTCTTCCAGCCCAAGCCCGCTGACGCGCGCTCGGTGGCCGCGGCGCGGTTGCTGGTGGTCAACGGCCTGGGTTATGAGGGTTGGCTGGAGCGCCTGCTGCGCAACGCCAACTACCGCGGTGAGCTGGTGCGCGTGGCCGATGGCATCGAGCCGTTACCGGCGCGGGACAGCCATGACCACGGCGCAAAAGCAGGGCACCGACATGAGCACGGTCATGACCACGGCGAGCACGACCCGCACGCCTGGCAAGACGTGCGCCACGTCATCCACTACACGCAACGGATTGCCGAGGCGCTGTGCCGCGTGGATGCACCGGGCTGCGACCACTACCGCCAGCGGGCCCAGACCTACACCCAGACGCTGCGGGCGCTCGATGCCGAGATCCGCGCCGCGTGGGCACCGATTCCCCCGCAACAGCGCAAGGTGGTGACATCGCACGACGCGTTCCGCTATTACGGCCACGCCTACGGGGTGCAGTTCTTACCCGCGCAGGGCGTCAGCACCAGCAGTGAACCATCGGCGGCTGGGGTGGCGCGCCTCATCCGGCAGATCCGTGCCGAGGGCGTGCGCGCGGTTTTCGTGGAACGGCTAACCGACCCGCGACTCGTGCAACGCGTGGCGCAGGAAGCGGGGGTCACCCCCTCACCGGTTCCCCTGTACTCGGATGCCCTGTCCCCACCCGGTGGGCCCGCGCCGGACTACGTGAGTCTGATGCGCCACAACACGCGCGCCATGGTCGAGGCGATTCAGGGGCGTCCTTGATCGGGGGCAAGCCGACAGGCCGATGACGGTCGGCGGCCTAGCCTCACGGCTGCACGCGCACCTGTGGCGGCTCGCCAGGGGCCACGGCCTCCAGGCGGCCGATCACCCAGCCGGGTTGGCCCTGGGCGGCGGTGAACGCTTCCTGCACCGCTGCCAGTGTGTCGGGAGCACAGGCGACCAACAGGCCACCGCTGGTCTGTGGGTCGGTGATCAGCGACTGCCACAGGGCGCGCGCATCGGGCGCCAGCGCCGACAGGTCCACCGCGTCGCCGTAGCTGGCCCAGTTGCGGCCAGAGGCGCCAGTGGCGATGCCCTGCGCCAGCAGCGCGCGGCTGACCTCGAGCACCGGCAGCGCGGTGCTGTCCACGCAGGCGCGCAAGCCGGCCGGGCGGCACATTTCCAGCAGGTGGCCCGCTAGGCCAAAGCCGGTGACATCGGTCATCGCATGTACGCCGGGCAGCTCGCCCAGCGCAGCGCCGGCGCGGTTGAGCAGCGTCGTCCAGCGCCGCATCTGCTGGTAGCCGTCTGTGTCCAGCCGTCCCTTTTTGAGCGCTGCGGACAAAATACCCACGCCCAGCGGCTTGCCCAGCACGAGCACGTCGCCAGGGCGGGCGCCCGCATTCGTCTTGACGCGCTGCGGGTGCACGGTGCCAATGACCGCCAGCCCGTAGATCGGCTCGACCGTGTCGATCGAGTGGCCGCCGGCCAGTGCCACCCCGGCGTCGCGGCAGGCAGCGGCCCCGCCTTCGAGCACGCGGCCGATGACCGACTCGGGCAGCTGGTTGATCGGCATGCCCACCAGTGCCAGTGCCAGCAGCGGCTGGCCGCCCATGGCGTACACGTCCGACAGCGCGTTGGTGGCGGCGATGGCACCGAAGTCGTAGGGGTCATCCACCACGGGCGTGAAGAAGTCGGTGGTGGCCACCAGCGCCAAGTCGTCGCGCAGGCGGTAGACTGCGGCGTCGTCGCTGGTCGCCGTGCCCACCAGCAGTTCGGGCGGCGCGAGGTGCGGGGGGACTTGCGCCAATAGCCGCTGCAGCACCGCGGGGGCGATTTTGCAGCCGCAGCCGCCGCCGTGGGCCCAAGCGGTCAGTCGGTTCGGGTCGCGCATTTCGGTGTCCATTCTCGTTCCCTTCACAGCTCACGCAGCCTTGCCATGGCCGCTAAACCGGATATTGTCACGCTGGATCAGATCGACGCGTTCGACACGCTTATCGACGCTCGCAGCCCGGCGGAGTTTGCGCTCGACCACCTGCCCGGCGCGATCAACCTGCCGGTGCTCGACGACGAGGAGCGCCGCATCGTCGGCACGCTGTACAAACAGACCGGCGCTTTCGAGGCGCGGCGCATCGGCGGCGCCTGGGTGGCGCGCAACATCGCCCGCCACATCGAGGCCGTCATGCAGGACCGGCCGGCCGGCTGGCGCCCGCTGGTGTACTGCTGGCGTGGCGGGCAGCGCAGCGGCGCGTTTGCCCTATGGCTGCGCCAGATCGGCTGGGCCGCGGCGCAGTTGCAGGGGGGGTACAAGGGCTACCGGCGCTGGGTCGTGGAGCAGCTCGACGCCCTGCCGCCGACGCTGGACTGGCGGGTGATCGCCGGTCCGACCGGCAGTGGCAAGACGCGGCTGCTGCAGGCCCTGGCCGCCCGCGGGGCGCAGGTGCTGGATCTGGAGGCGCTGGCGCGCCACCGCGGCTCCATCCTGGGCGCGTGGCCCGACGGGCAGCTGCAGCCCAGCCAGAAGGCCTTCGACACCGCGCTGGTCGATGCGTTGCGGCGCTTCGACCCCGCGCGGCCGGTGTGGGTGGAGGCCGAGAGCCGCAAGATCGGCGCCGTGCAGTTGCCCGAGGCGATGACGGCGGCGCTGCAGCGCGCCCCGCGCGTGCAGGTGGAGGTGCCGTTTGCGGCGCGGCTGGCGCTGGTGCTGGAGGACTACGCCTGGCTGGGGCGCGACCCCCAGGCGCTCGCCCAGCGGCTGCAGGCCTTGCGCGGCCTGCAGTCCAACGAGACGCTGGCGCGGTGGCAGACCTGGGCGCTGGCGGGGCGGCTGACCGAGCTGTTCGCGGAGCTGATGACGCACCACTACGATCCGCTCTACCGCCGCTCGCAGGAACGGACCGGTGTGCCGCCGTGGCGGACTCTCCCGCTGCCGGCGCTGGATGCGGCCGGGCTGGAGCGCGCGGCGGTCGAGTTGCTGGAGGGCGCGGCGGCGCATGGTCTTCCCTGATGATTCGGGGCTAAGTTATATTTTCTTGTAATAAAGAAATTAGAAAATAATTGTTTGTGTTTTGAAGGGCGCCGCCCAGAATTCCCGGCATCCCACCCGATCCGCCGGAGGAATCCCCGATGCGACGCCGTTCATTCAACCGTGGCCTGTGGGCCACCCCCCTGGCTGCCCTGGCGCTGGGCGCCGGCCTGATCGCCAGCGCACCGGCCCACGCCCAGCCGGCCACCCTGCTCAACGCGTCCTACGACGTGGCGCGCGAGTTCTACAAGGACATCAACGCCGCCTTCGTCGCGCATCTCAAGAAGACCAGCGGCCGTGACGTCACGGTGCAGCAGTCGCACGGCGGCTCCAGCGCCCAGGCGCGTGCGGTGGCCGACGGGCTGGATGCCGACGTCGTGACCATGAACACGACCACGGACATCGACTTCCTGGCCGAGCGTGGCGTCGTCGCCAAGGACTGGGCACAGCGCTTCCCGCACGGGGCGGCGCCCACCACCTCCACCATGTTGTTCCTGGTGCGCCAGGGCAACCCCAAGAACATCCGCGATTGGGACGATCTGGTCAAACCGGGCGTGCAGGTGGTGGTGGTCAACCCCAAAACGGGCGGCAACGGCCGCATGGCCTACCTGGCGGCCTGGGGGCAGGTGCTGGCGCGCGGCGGCACGCCCGAGCAGGCGGCCGACTTTGTGCGGCGGCTCTACCGCAACGTGCCGGTGCTGGCGCGCGGCGGCCGGGATGCCACGGGCGTGTTTCTGCAACGTGGCATCGGCGACGTGCTGATCACCTTCGAGTCCGAGGTGGTGTCGGTGGACCGCGAGTTCGGCACCGGCCGGGTCGACGTGGTGCACCCGTCGGTCAGCATCGTGGCCGAGAACCCGGTGGCGATCGTCGAGCGCACCGTGCAGAAGAAGGGCACGCGCGATCTGGCCAAGGCCTACCTGGACTTCCTGTACACCGAGGAGGCGCAGGAAATCGCGGCGCGCCACGCCATCCGCCCCCGCAATGAGGCGGTGCTGCGCAAGTACGCCGCCACCTTCAAGCCGCTCAAGCTGTTCACGGTGCAGCAGCACTTCGGCAGCCTGGCCGAGGCGCAGCGGGTGCACTTCAACGACGGCGGCCAGTTCGACCAGCTCTACACCGCGGGGCGCTGAGGCCATGACCGCGATCACGCTTGTCGCGACGGGGCCGGCCGTCCCGCGCAGCACCGGGCGGCGGGTGCTGCCGGGCTTCGGCTTGACGCTGGGCTACACCGTCATTTACCTGAGCCTGGTGGTGCTGATCCCGCTGACGGCACTGGTGGCCAAGACGCTGACCCTGGGCTGGGCGGAGTTCTGGGCCGCGGTGATGGCGCCGCGCGTGCTGGCGGCCTTTCGCCTGACGTTCGGCGCGTCGCTGCTCGCCGCCGGCGTCAACGCGGTGGCCGGCCTGCTCGTGGCCTGGGTGCTGGTGCGCTACCGCTTTCCCGGCAAGCGGTTGGTCGACGCGCTGGTGGACCTGCCGTTCGCGCTGCCCACCGCCGTGGCCGGCATCTCGCTGGCGGCGCTGCTGGCCGGCAACGGCTGGGTCGGACAGTGGCTCGAGCCGCTGGGTATCCAGCTCGCTTTCCAGCCGGCCGGGGTGGTGATCGCGCTCATCTTCATCGGGCTGCCGTTCGTGGTGCGCACCGTGCAGCCGGTGCTGGAGGACGCCGAGCGCGAGCTGGAGGAGGCCGCGCAGTGCCTGGGCGCGACGCGCTGGCAGACCTTTCGCCACGTGATCTTCCCGACCATCCTGCCGGCGCTGCTGACGGGCTTCGCGCTCGCCTTCGCCCGCGCGGTGGGCGAGTACGGTTCGGTCATCTTCATCGCCGGCAACGTGCCGATGGTGTCCGAGATCGTGCCGCTGATCATCATCGGCAAGCTGGAGCAGTACGACTTCGCGGGGGCCACGGCGGTGGCGACCGTGATGCTGCTGGCGTCGTTCGCGCTGCTGTTGGTCATCAACGCGCTGCAGGGCTGGCAGCGCCGCCGTGCAGGGAGCTGACATGGGCATCAATGCATTCCCTGCCGCCCGCGCGCGCGGTCCCCGGACCACCGAGGCGCCCTGGGTGCGCTGGACGCTCACGGCGCTGGCGCTGGGCTTCATGGCGCTGTTCCTGGTGCTGCCGCTGCTGGCGGTCTTCGCCGAGGCGCTGCGCAAGGGCTGGGACGCCTACTGGAGCGCCCTGCAAGAGCCCGACGCCTGGGCCGCCGTGCGGCTGACGCTGCTGACCGCCGCCATCGCCGTGCCGCTCAATCTGGTGTTCGGTGTGGCCGCGGCGTGGGCGATCGCCAAGTTCGAGTTCCGCGGCAAGGCGCTGCTCACCACGCTGATCGACCTGCCGTTCTCGGTCTCTCCGGTGGTGGCCGGGCTGATCTACGTGCTGGTCTTCGGGGCGCAGGGGTGGTTGGGGCCGTGGCTGGCCTCGCACGGCCTCCAGATCATCTTCGCCGTGCCGGGCATCGTGCTGGCAACCGTGTTCGTGACCTTTCCCTTCGTCGCCCGCGAGCTGATCCCGCTGATGCAGGCGCAGGGCAACGAGGAGGAGCAAGCCGCGCTGGTGCTGGGCGCCAGCGGCTGGCAGACCTTCTGGCACGTGACGCTGCCCAACATCCGTTGGGGCCTGCTGTACGGCGTGATCCTGTGCAACGCGCGCGCCATGGGCGAGTTCGGGGCGGTCTCGGTCGTCTCCGGCCACATCCGCGGGCTGACCAACACGGTGCCCCTGCACGTCGAGATCCTCTACAACGAGTACCAGTCGGTGGCGGCCTTTGCCGTGGCGTCGTTGCTGGCCCTGCTGGCGCTGGTCACGCTGGTCGTCAAGACCGTGGCCGAGTGGCGCATGCAGCGCGAGCTGCGCGCGCTGGCCGAACTGCCGCCCGAGCGACCCAGCGCGGGGCCGCAGACCCGCCCCGGCGCCTGGCGTGCCGCGACGACGGCCGCCCCGGTCCCCGTGTCCTCCCCGTTCTCCGGAGTCCGCGCATGAGCATCGAAGTCCAGCGCATCAGCAAGCGTTTCGGCCATTTCGTCGCGCTCGACGACGTCAGCCTCCACATCGATTCGGGCGAGCTCGTCGCCCTGCTGGGCCCGTCGGGCTGCGGCAAGACGACGCTGCTGCGCATCATCGCCGGGCTGGAGTCGCCCGATGCCGGTGCCATCCGTTTCGAGGGCGAGGACGCCACCGACCGCCACGTGCGCGAGCGCAACGTGGGCTTCGTGTTCCAGCACTACGCGCTGTTTCGCCACATGTCGGTGTTCGACAACGTCGCCTTCGGCCTGCGCATGAAGCCGCGCAGCCAGCGCCCCTCGGAGCGCCAGATCCGCGACAAGGTGATGTCGCTGCTGCAGCTGGTGCAGCTGGACTGGCTGGCGGACCGCTACCCGGCGCAGCTCTCGGGTGGGCAGCGCCAGCGCATCGCGCTCGCGCGCGCGCTGGCGGTCGAGCCCAAGGTGCTGTTGTTGGACGAGCCCTTCGGCGCGCTGGACGCCAAGGTGCGCAAGGAACTGCGCCGCTGGCTGCGCCGGCTGCACGACGAGCTGCACGTGACGAGCATCTTCGTCACCCACGACCAGGAGGAGGCGCTGGAGGTGGCCGACCGCGTGGTGCTGATGAACCACGGCCGCATCGAGCAGGTGGGCAGTCCGCAGCAGGTCTGGGAGCAGCCGGCCAGCCCCTTCGTGGTCGGCTTCCTGGGCGACGTCAACCTGTTCCACGCCCGTGCCCACGAGGGCCGGGTACACCTGGGCGAGGGCGTGGCACTGGAGGTGCCCGAGCACGCCGACGCGCGCGACGCGCAGGCGCTGGCCTACGTTCGTCCGCACGAGCTCGATGTCGCGCCGCTGGCCGGCGGCACGGGTTTGCCGGCGCGGGTGGAGCGCGCCCTGGTGGTGGGGCCGCTGGCGCGGCTGGAGCTGCGCCCGCTGGCCCCCGCCGGCGGCGCCGCGCCCACGGTGCTGGAGGCGCATCTGCCGGCCGAACGCTGGGCCGCGTTGGGTCTGCGCGAGGGCGACACCGTGCGCGTGGCGCCCCGCACCGCGCGCGTGTTCCTGCGCACCGATGAGGCCTCGCCCGCGCCCGTCTGATTCTCCTTGCTGGTGCGGCCGGCCGCCGGCTGCGCGATCACCGCGCCGCGTGAGCCGCTCGTTGGCGCAGTGGCGTCCCTGTCGCAGGGTCGGGCAGCCCCGCTGCCGATGCGCCGGAATTGCGCGCGCGACGGGTAGAGCATGGCGATGGAGTGGCCGATCAGGGCCTGCGGGTCGTAGCCGAACAGCTCGGCGAACGCGCGGTTGCAAGCCACGACGACGTGCCGCCGTGTCACGCACAGCGCGACCGGCGACCAGTCGAAGCCCTCCGCCGACGGGACATCGGCACAGGAGGGCATGACGGGCACACGGTATTCATACCGTATTGTCAGCCACCGGGGCCGGCACTAAGGTCACGTCCGACGTCGACTGCGCCGCACGTCGGTGGCGCGGCCCTGTTCCAGGAGACCTCCAATGCACCTTGCGCAACTGCTGGTCCGCCAGGCTCGCGTGGCCGGTGACCGCCCCGCCATCTTCCACGGCCCCCACCCCTGGGCCTGCCACGCCGAGTGGGCCGCCCGCGCCGCGGGACTGGCCCACCGCCTGCGCCAGGGCGGCCTGCAGCCGGGCGAGCGCGTGCTGGTCTTCATGCGCAACCATCCGCGCTACCTCGAAGTCCTTTGGGGCGCCTGGTGGGCGGGGCTGGCCGTGGTGCCGGTCAACGCCAAGCTGCACCCGAGCGAGGTCGAGTGGATCGCCGACGACGCCCGCACCCGCTGGGGCTTCGTCACGGCGGACGTGGCACCGACCGCGCTGCGCGGTCTGGAGCGGCAGGTGGACATCGAGTCGCCCGAGGCGGACGACCTGCTCGCGCCCCTGGATGACTGGACGGCGCACCCGCCGGTGGAGCGCGCGCCCGACGATTTGGCCTGGCTGTTCTACACCAGCGGGACGACGGGGCGGCCCAAGGGGGTGATGCTGACGCAGCGCAACCTGATGACGATGGGATTGACGTACTTCGTCGACGTCGATGCGGTGGATGCCGGCGACGCCATCGTCTACGCCGCGCCGATGTCGCACGGGTGCGGGTTATATGCGATCCCGCATGTGATGGCCGGCGCGCGCCACGTGGTGCCCGCCTCGGGCGGTGTCGACCCCGCCGAGCTGTTCGCGCTGGGCCGGGCGCTGGGGCCGCTGTCGACGTTCGCGGCTCCCACCATCGTCAAGCGCCTGGTGGACCACGCGCAGGCCGCAGGGCTGACGCCCGAGGACTGCGCGGTCGCCTTCAAGACCATCGTCTACGGCGGCGCGCCGATGTACGTGGCCGATATCGAGCACGCGCTGCGCATCATGGGGCCGCGTTTCGTGCAGATCTACGGGCAGGGCGAGACGCCCATGGTGGCCACGGCCTTGTCGCGGCGGCACCTGACCGACACGGCGCACCCGCGCTACCGCGAGCGGTTGGCGTCGGTGGGGGTGGCGCAGACGCCGGTGCAGGTGCGCGTGGCCGACGCGCAGGGCCGCGACCTGCCCTGGGGCGAGCCGGGCGAGGTGCTGGTGCGCGGCGACACGGTGATGGCCGGCTACTGGCGCAACCCCGCGGCGACCGCCGCGGCGCTGCGCGACGGCTGGCTGTGGACCGGCGACATCGGGGCACTGGATGCCGACGGCTTCCTGACGCTGAAGGACCGCAGCAAGGATCTGCTCATCAGCGGTGGCTCCAACATCTACCCGCGCGAAGTCGAAGAGGTGCTGCTGACCGCCCCCGGCGTGGCCGAGGTCGCGGTGGTCGGCGCCCCGGACCCGGAGTGGGGCGAGGTGGTGGTTGCGTTCGTCGTCCCCCGGCCCGGCGCCGCGGTGAGCGCCGAGACCCTGGACGTGCACTGCCTGGCGCACATCGCGCGCTTCAAGCGGCCCAAGCGCTACGTGTTCGTCGAGGCCCTGCCCAACAACCACTACGGCAAGGTGCTCAAGACCGAGCTGCGCGCCCGGCTGCGGCCGCCGACCTGACCGGGGCCGCCATCCCCATCGACGGCGGCTGGACGGCCCATTGAGGCGGAGGTGGCGGCAGGATCGTCCGCCCCCACCCCGACCAGCACGACGGTTGGCCGCCCGCTGTGCAGCACGCTGGCCCGCGGCAAGGTCTCCAGGGTGTGCTGGCTGTGGATCGCGTCCGGCCAGCCGGCGCGCGAAACCACCGCCACCGGCGTCGTCGCCGGCCAGCCCGCGGCCGCCAGCTGCCGCGCCAGGCCCGCCAGCTGTCTGCCCGCCATGTAGAACACCTCGGTGTCGGCGTGGCGGCCGGCGGCCAGGTCGTGCTCGCGCGTCATGGCCGTGGTCAGCGCCACGCTGCGCCCGCGCCCGCGCCGGGTCAGCGGGCGTTGCGCGTCGGCAGCGGCGGCCAGTGCTGCGGTCACGCCGGGCACCACCACGGCCGTGTGGCCGGCCGCACGCACGGCGGCCAGCTCCTCCTCCAGCCGCCCGAAGACGCTCGGATCGCCGCCCTTGAGGCGCACCACGCGTCGGCTCGTCGCGGCGTGGTGCAGCAGCAGAGCGTGGATCACCTCCTGTCCGGTGGCGCGGTCGAAGCCGCGCTTGCCGACGTCGATCCAGCGCGCCCGTGGCGCCCATTCGCGCAGGGTGGGGTCGGTCAGCGCGTCGGCCAGCACCACCTCGGCCTCGGCCAGCAGGCGCGCGCCGCGCACGGTGATCAGATCGGCCGCGCCCGGTCCGGCGCCGATGAAGGCGACGGTTGCCATGTCAATCCACCAACAGCGCGCCGCTGGTGCGGTGCGTGGCCGGATCGACCACGATCAACGCGCCGGTCTGCACACTGTCGCCGAACGGCGACAGTGGCAAGGGTTCGGCCACCTCGACCACCACGCGGCCCAGGTCGTTGACGCCCAGCTGCGCGGCATCCACCGGCTCCAGCGTATCGATGTCGAGTCGGTGCTCGATGGCCGCGATGCGGCCTTGCACCCAACGGTGGCCGTGGCGCAGCCAGTAGCGGCGCCCGATGGCGGTGGGATCGGTGTCCAGCCACGCTGCGGTGGCGTGGAAGCGCCGCTGCCCCTGCAGGGCCGACGGTGCGCCCAGCCAATCCCCGCGCGAGATGTCGAGCGCGCGATCCAGCACCAGGCCAATCGACTGACCGGCCTCGCCCACGGCGATGGCGGCACCGGCGTGGTGCCGGATGTCCGTGACCCGGGCCGTCTCGCCGGACGGAAAGACCGTCACCGCATCGCCGACGCGCACCGTGCCGGTGGCCAGCCGCCCCCAGTACACGCGGGGTTGGTGTCCGGTGCCGTCCCCGCTGCGCGCTACCCATTGCACGGGCAGGCGCCACGGTGCCTCGGCGGCGGGTATCGGCACGGGCAGCGATTCCAGCAACGCCAGCAGCGTCGGTCCGTCATAGCCACCCACCGGCGCGGGTGAGATGACGTTGTCGCCCCGCAGCGCCGACACCGGCACGATACCGACGGGGGAGAGCCCAGCGCGTTGCGCAAAGGTCTCCAGTGCCGCACGCACGGCGGCGTACGCGGCGCCGGCGTCCGACACGGCGTCGATCTTGTTGACCGCGAACACCAAATGCGGCACACCCAGCCGGTGCGCCAGCAGCGCATGGCGCCGGGTCTGGGGCAGCAGGCTCACCGGGTGGCGCGTGAGGTCGAGTTTGGTCACGTCCACCAGCACCACGGCTGCGTGGCTGCCGGCGGCCGCCGTCACCATGTTGCGCGTGTACTGCTCGTGTCCGGGCGCGTCGGCGATGATGAACTTGCGCCGCGGCGTGGCGAAATAGCGGTAGGCCACGTCGATGGTGATGCCCTGCTCGCGTTCGGCCTCCAGGCCGTCGGTCAGCAGCGACAGGTCCAGCGCACCGCCGCCGCGGCCGTGCCGCCGCAGGGCGTCCACCTGGTCGGCCAGCAGCGCCCGGCTGTCGTAGAGCAGGCGGCCGATCAGGGTGCTCTTGCCGTCGTCCACGCTGCCGGCGGTCAGGAAGCGCAGCGCCGCGTGGCGGGCCGTGGCGTGGCGGGTTGCGATTGCGTCGTCCATCTCAGAAGTACCCCTCGCGCTTGCGCCGCTCCATCGCGGCTTCGCTGGTGCGGTCGTCCACCCGGGTGGCGCCGCGTTCGCTGATCTCGGCGCGCAGCGTCTCGGCCACGATGGCCTCGGCGCTGGCGGCCGTGCTCTCGACCGGGCAAGTGCAGGTCATGTCGCCCACGGTGCGGAAGCGCACGCGCACGGTCTCCACCGCCTCGCCCGCACGCGGCGGCGTGACCGGCGTGACCGGCACCAGCAGGCCCTGGCGGCGCACCACCGGGCGCTCGTGCGCCCAGTACAGCGCCGGCAGCGCGATGTCCTCGCGCGCGATGTAGGCCCACACATCCAGCTCGGTCCAGTTGCTGATCGGGAAGGCGCGCATGTGCTCGCCCGGCTGCAGCCGGGTGTTGAACAACGTCCACAGCTCGGGGCGTTGCGCCTTGGGCTGCCACTGCCCGAAGGCGTCGCGGTGCGAGAAGATGCGTTCCTTGGCGCGGGCCTTCTCCTCGTCGCGGCGCGCACCGCCGATCAGCACGTCGAAGCGGTGCGCCTCGATCGTCTCCAGCAGCGTGACGCTCTGGTGCGCGTTGCGCGAGGCCAGCGGATCGGCCAGTCGCACGGTGCCGCGGCGGATGGAGTCCTCCACGTGACCGACGATCAAGGCGTCGCCGTGGCGCTGCACCAGTTCATCGCGAAACGCGATCACTTCCGGAAAGTTGTGGCCGGTGTCGATGTGCAGCAGTGGCAGGGGCAGCCGTCCGCTCCACGAGCCATCGGTCTGCCGCTGCTGGAAGGCCTTGCGCGCCAGGTGCAATACCACGCACGAGTCTTTGCCACCAGAAAACAGCAGCGCAGGGCGCTCGAACGCGCCCACCGCTTCGCGCAGGATGAAGATCGACTCTTCCTCCAGCGCGTCGAGATGCCGCC
>NZ_CALIND010000142.1:0-10156 GCF_938045175.1 uncultured Tepidimonas sp. | reverse complement strand
GACGGCTGCCGACGGCAGCGTGCGCGCCCACTACGCCGCCTACGCCCGCTGGTTGCAGCAACAGCCGCCTGAGCGCATGGCTGCTCGCCGCGAGGAGGCGGAGATGATGTTTCGCCGCGTCGGCATCACGTTCGCCGTCTACGGCGACAAGGACGAAGACGGTGCGGGCACTGAGCGTCTGATCCCGTTCGACGTCATTCCACGCATCATTCCTGCGCACGAGTGGCAGCAGCTACAGCGCGGACTGGTGCAGCGCGTCACCGCCCTCAACCGGTTCCTCCACGACCTCTACCACGAGCAGGAGATTCTGCGCGCGGGCATCATCCCGCGCGAGCCCGTGCTGCACAACCCGCAGTTTCGCCCCGAAATGGTGGGGCTGGACGTGCCGGGCAGTGTGTATGCCCACATTGCGGGCATCGACGTGGTGCGTGCACCGTTACCGGGCGCAGCGGGCGAGGCGCAGTACATCGTGCTCGAAGACAACCTGCGCGTGCCCTCCGGCGTGAGCTACATGCTCGAAGACCGCAACATGATGATGCGACTGTTTCCCGAGCTGTTTCGCGAATACCGCGTCGCACCGGTGGCGCACTACCCCGACCTGCTGTTGGAGACCCTGCGCTCGGTTGCGCCCAGTCAGGTGGCCGACCCGACGGTCGTCGTTTTGACGCCGGGCATTTACAACAGCGCCTATTTCGAACATGCCTTTTTGGCGCAGCAGATGGGGGTCGAGCTGGTGGAAGGGCAGGACTTGTTCGTGCGCGACGGCCGCGTCTACATGCGCACCACCAGCGGGCCGCAGCCCGTCGATGTGATCTACCGGCGCATCGACGACGATTTTCTCGATCCGCTGGCGTTTCGCGCCGATTCGCAACTCGGCTGCGCGGGCCTGCTCGATGCCTACCGGCGCGGCCACGTGACGCTGTGCAACGCGATCGGCACCGGCGTGGCCGACGACAAGTCGATCTACCCCTATGTACCGTGCATGATCGAGTTCTACTTGGGCGAGCGCCCGATCCTGGCCAACGTGCCCACCTACCTGGGCCGCGAGGCCGATGACCTGGCCTACATGCTGGACCATCTGGAGGAGCTGGTGGTCAAGGAGGTGCATGGCGCGGGCGGCTACGGCATGCTGGTCGGCCCGGTCGCGACCCGGGCCGAGATCGAGCACTTTCGCGCCGCGATCCGGGCGCGCCCCGAGCACTACATCGCGCAGCCGACGCTGGCGCTGTCGACCTGCCCGACCTTTGTGGAGCAGGGCGTCGCCCCGCGTCACATCGATTTGCGGCCCTTCGTGCTGTCGGGCAAGACGGTGCAGATGGTGCCCGGCGGGCTGACGCGGGTGGCGTTGCGCGAGGGCTCGCTCGTCGTCAATTCGTCACAGGGCGGCGGTACGAAGGATACGTGGGTCCTGGAGACTTGATTCCGTCAACCCCAACGCCACCGGAGACTGTCATGCTGTCCCGCACCGCCGATCACCTGTTCTGGATGGCGCGCTACACCGAGCGCGCTGAAAATACCGCCCGCATGCTCGACGTGCACTACCAGACTTCGCTGCTGCCACAGCCCGACGCGGTGGCGCGGCAGGGCTGGGAGGGGTTGCTGCGCATCAGCGAGCTGATGCCGGCGTATCAGTATCAGTATGGCGAGGTCAGTGCGCGTGACGTGTTGCAGTTCATGGTGCGCGATGAATACAACCCATCGAGCATCTATTCGTGCCTGCGCGCGGCGCGTGAGAACGCGCGTGCCGTGCGTGGGGTGCTGACCACGGAGTTGTGGGAGGCGCACAACCAGACGTGGCTGGAGCTGCAGCGGCTGCTGAAAGCGGGCGAATTCGAACGTGATCCGGCGCGCTTCTTCGAGTGGGTGAAATTTCGCTCGCACGTCTCGCGCGGGGTCGCCTACGGCACCATGCTGCAGGACGAGGCGTTTCACTTCCTGCGCATGGGCACGTTTTTGGAGCGTGCCGACAACACGGCGCGCATGCTCGATGTCAAATTCCATGCCGCCCCTGCCGAGGCCGCGACGCCGGGTGCCGCCGCGGGCACGGACGCCACGCTCGATTTCTACCACTGGAGCAGCATTCTGCGCAGCGTCAGCGCGTTCGAGATCTACCGCAAGGTGTATCGCAGCGTGATCACGCCCGAGCGCGTCGCCGAGCTGTTGATTCTGCGCCCCGATATGCCGCGCAGCCTGAGCGCCTGCGTGGAAGAAGTCGTGCGCAATTTGGAGGCGGTGCGCAACGCCCAGTCGGCCGAGACCGAGCGCCACGCGGGGCGCTTGCGCGCCGAGTTGCGGTTTGCCCGCATCGACGAGATTCTGGCCAATGGGCTGCACGCGTTTCTGACGCAGTTTCTCGAGCGCATCAACGCCTTGGGCACGCGCATCAGCCAGACGTTTTTGTTGCCGGTGCCGGCGTGAGCGACACACCCGTCGCCGGGCAGACGCGCAAACGTACCACGCCCTCGGGCGGCGGCGTCTGCGGCAACCACGCGGTCAGTGGGCGGCAGTGCGCATCCAGGCAAAGCGTGTAGTCTGCGGCATGGGGCGAGCGCATCAGGCGCAGCGCCGACACGGGCAACGCGGGCGGCGCCCACTCGTAGCCGCCATCCCGCCACGTGGCGGGCGGGGCGGGCTCCATGCCGGCCCCCGAGCCCTGCACGCGCACCCAGCGCGGGCACAGCGCCCCGTGTGGCACGGGCGCGCACGGACCGTCGGTGTCGTCCGGGCCGACGAGGTCGTAGCGCTCCTCCCAGCGCGTGCGCTCGATGGTGTGCATCCAGGCCAGTGTGATCTGGCGCGCGGAATGCACCGCCTCGTGCGCGGTGGGCGGCGCGCCGTCGGTGTTCGGCGGCAAGGTGGCTGCGGAGGCCGCCCACAACAAGCACAGGGCCCAGCCGCCCGCCATCGGCACATCCGCGTCAGGAGCGGCCGGTCGCTCGCGCAGGCCGCCGGCGCTGGCGCCAGCCATGCCATACGAGCAACGCGACCGTGCCGGCCAGGCCAGCCTCGTCGGTGACCGGCAGCGCCGCCACCAGCAGGCTGGCCGCGCCGATCGCCCACAGGCGCTCCCACCAGGCCAGCGGCCCCCACAGGTGTCCGATCGCCCCCGCGCCCCAGAGTCCGATCGCCACCAGCGCCTTGAACACGATCCACGCCACCGCCCACACCGTCGGGTCGCCCTGCAGCATGAGTGCCGGGCTGTAGACCGCCATGTAGGGCACGATGAAGCCGGCGATGGCCACGCGCACCGCGTTGAGGCTGATGAGCAGGCCCCGCTCGCGCGCGATGGGCGCGGCTGCGAACGCCGCCAGCGCCACCGGGGGGGTCAGGTCGGCCATGATACCGAAATAGAAGACGAACATGTGCGACACGATCAGCGGCACGCCCAGCTCCAGCAGCACCGGCGCGGCCAGCGAACTGGTGATGATGTAGTTGGGGATGGTCGGGATCCCCATACCCAACACCAAGCACGTCAGCATGGTCAGCACCAGCGCCAGCAGCAGGTTGTCGCGCCCGATGGCGATCACGTGCCCGCCGATTTCCGCCGCCACGCCGGTGAGGTTGATGACCCCGATGATGACCCCGACCAACGCACAGGCGGCCGCCACCGGCAGCGCGTGGCGTGCGCCGTCGACCAGCGCCTGCAGGGCCAGCGCGCGCGCTTGCTGGCCGCAGCGCAGTGCGTAGGTCAGCGCCACCAGGGCGGCCGTGATCACGAAGAAGGCGCCGGCGCCAAAGCGGAAAAACCCGCTGCACGCCAGTGCCAGCAACACCCAGAACACGAAGCGCAGGGCGCGGCCACGCAGTCCCTGCATCACCGCCGCGCCAAAGATCAACACCACGGTCAGCGCCAGCCCGACCGTACCGGAAAACATCGGCGTGTAGCCTGAAAACAGCAGCACCACCAGCCCCAGCAGCGGCAGCAGCAGATACCAGCGCTCGCGCACCGCCGTCCACGGGTTGGGGCATTGCTCACGCGGCAGCCCCACCAACCCTTTGCGTCCGGCTTCCAGGTGCACCATCCAGAACACGGTGACGAAATACAGGATGGCGGGAATCAGCGCCGCCTGCACGATGGCCAAGTAGGGCACGTTGATGGTCTCGGCCATGATGAAGGCCACCGCGCCCATCACCGGCGGCATGATCTGGCCGCCCATGCTCGAGGTGGCCTCGACCCCGCCCGCGAATGCGGGGCTGTAGCCGAAGCGCTTCATGAGCGGAATGGTGAACTGCCCGGTCGTGACCACGTTGGCCACGCCCGAGCCGTTGATCGTGCCCATCAGGCCCGACGACAGCACGGCCACCTTGGCCGGGCCGCCGCGCGTGTGACCCACCGTGCCCATCGCAAAGTCGGTGAACAGGCGCACCATGCCCGCCTGTTCCAAAAACGCGCCAAACAGGATGAACAAAAAAATGTAGGTCGACGACACGTAGGTGGGCGTGCCGTAGATGCCCTCGGTGCCAAAGCCGAGCGTGGCGATGAGGATTTCCCAGTCGTAGCCACGGTGCGCCAGGGCGCCGGGCAGGTGCTGACCAAACGCCGCGTAGGCCAAAAAAACCGCGCAAATGATGGGCAGACCCCAGCCCATGACGCGGCGCGCCGCCTCGAACACGAGCGCGATGGCGGCGATGCCAACCCACCAGTCCCAGCCCTCGAGTTCGCCCGCGCGCTGGGTCAGGTCAGCCTCGAACACCCACTGGTACAAGCCGGTGCCAAAGCCGGCGACCCCGAGCACCCAACCCAGCGCGCGCCCGGCCTGGGCCAGCCGCGGACCGCGACGCTGAAACGGCGGATACAGCAAAAAGATCAGCCACAGCACGAATCCGACGTGCAGGGCACGGATGACCTGGCTGGAGAGCGGGTGAAAGGCCGCCATCCAGAGCTGGAAGGCCGCAAACGCCAGCGCCACCCAGGTGGCGGGCGCACGCCAGTCGGGCCCCGTGGCGCCGGACGGGGCCGGGTGAACCGGTTCGGCTTGCATGTATCGTGGTGGGGCGTCAGCGTGGGCCCACAGTGGTTACTTGATCAAGCCCACTTCGCGGTAGTAGCGCTCGGCCCCGGGGTGCAGCGGCACCGGCATGCCCTTGAGGGCGTTGTCGCGCTTGATGGCGCGCGCGGCGTTGTGCGCGGCGTACAGCGTGTCCAGGTTGTCATACATGGCCTTGGTCATGCGGTAGACCAAGTCCTCGGGCACGCCGCTGTGCGTGACCAAAAAGTTGGGGATGGCCGCCGTCGGTATGTCCGTCGTTTGGCCGGTGTAGGTGTTGGCGGGAATGACCGCAGGCTGGTACGCCGGGTCGCCCACCTTGGCCACGACTTCCGGGGGTACCGGGATGACGACGATCTTGATGGCCGTGGCCAGATCGCGGATGGAGGCCACGCCCAACCCGGCTGACTGCAGCGTGGCGTCGAGTTGGCGACCTCAGGGGAAACCCCGTGGCGGCGACGCCCGGGTGACATCCGGTGCAGGGGCGCCGACGGCGCGCGCCTGCTCGACGGCATGGCCCAGCGCCAGCACGGCCATCGCGTAATAGCTGCTCTGGTTGTAGCGGGTGATAGCGTAGAAATTATCGGTACCCAGCACATAGGTGGCGGGGGCGCCGCCACGCGTGGGGTCACCGTTTTGCAGCTCGACCAGCGCCAGCAACCCGTCGGTGTGCGCCTCAGCCTCGGGCGCGGGGCGCGCGCCCAGGGCGCGTAATTGGTCCAGCGTGAACGTGGGGCGGATGTCTGGGGCCAGCAGCGTGGCCAAATGCTCGCCATCGGCAGGGGGCGTGACGGCGTACGTCGGTGCCAGACCGGGCCGCCAACCGTGGGCGCGCAAAAAGCGGGCCACGGACGCGATGGCATCGGGGGCGCTGGCCGTCAGGTCCACGTGGCCATCGCCGTCGGCATCCACACCGTAGGCCAGCCAATTGCTGGGCATGAACTGCGGCAGCCCCATGGCGCCCGCGTAGCTGCTGCGCCACGCATCGGGGGCGGTGCCCTCCAGCCGCGCCAGCCGCAAGAAGGCGCGCAGCTCTTGCTGAAAGTACGCCTGGCGGGCGGCGGCGCGCGGGTGGGCGGCCGGGAAGTCCAGCGCCAGCGTGGTGAGCGCGTCGAGCGTGCGGTGCTGACCCAGGTGGCGGCCGTAGAGGGTCTCGACGCCAATGATGCCCACGATCAGCGCTGCCGGGACGCCGTATTCGGCTTCGGCGCGTGCCAGCGCAGCCTCGTGCGCCGACCAAAAGCGCACGCCGGCTTGGATGCGCGTCGGCTCGACGAAGCGCGCGCGGTAGGCAGCCCAATCTTTGAATGCGGCGGGTGGTGGGGGCAGGATCAAGCGCGTGACGCGCTCGTCACGCCGGGCGCGGGAGAGCCACCGCTGCGCCCAGCCGTCCGTCCAACCCTCGGCGGCGTCGATGGCCGCGGCCAGCGCTTGGGCATCGGTGCGCGCGGCATAGGTGGGGTCGGCAGGCGCGGGCGGGCGGGCCTGGCCCACGCTTGGGGTGCCGGCCCCGGCCAGCACGGTCAGTCCGGCCATGACGAGCAGGGTGCGCCGACGCAGGGCCGGCGCGTTGTCCGGCGCTGCCTTGGGTGGCAGGGGCAGTGTGGAGAGTCGGCGCGCGAGCGTTGGCAGATCGGGCATCGGGGGTCGGGAAGGCGTCGTCACGCGTGCATCGTAGCGCACCGCTTCCAGCGCCAGCAGCCATTCGGCCCAGGCGCGCCGCATGTCGGCATCGCTTTGCACGGTCGGGTGCTGTTCGATGCGGGCCAGCAGTCGGCGCGGGGTCAGCGGCGGCGGGCATGCTATCCCCGCGCGCGCCCAGCGCCGAGCGGCGCGCGCCAGCAGGTGCTGCCACGGGTCGCGGCGGGGCCGGTGCCACACGAGGGCCGCGGTGCCCAGCAGCGCCAGCGCGGCCAGCGCGATGCCCAGTGCGCGCGCGGCGTCGCGCCAGTCCGACGCGTCCAAGCCCAGCCGCCGCAGCATATCGAGCTGGCGCGTAGGGCCATAGTCCAATACCCAGTCGTTCCAGCGCTGGTTGGCGGCGTCCCAGACGGCGCGCAGCGTGGTCAGCAGCCGCGGGTCGAACCGGACCACCGCGGCCGCAACGGGGCCGGGCGGGGGGCTGAGCCGCTGTGCGGTGGTGGTGCGATCCGGGCTGACGTAGGCGGTGGGGTCGATACGCACCCAACCCTTGCCGGGCAGCCAGACCTCGGCCCAAGCATGGGCGTCGCTCTGGCGCACGGTCCACCGCCCGTCCAAGGGGTTGGGCTCACCACCCTGATAGCCGGTCACGATGCGCGCGGGGATGTCGAGCGCACGCATCGCGATCACGAACGCCGAGGCAATGTGCTCGCAAAAGCCCTCGCGCCGGTCGAACCAAAATTCGTCGGCCGTGTCGCGTCCGTAGGGGCCGGGCTCGAGCGTGTAGCGGTAGCCGCCATCGCGCAAGCGGCGCAGCACCGCGTCGACCAGCACGTGCGGCGGCGGCTCGCCCAAGTCGCGGCGCAGCTGCTGTGCCCAGGCCAGCGTGCGTGGGTTGTAGCCCGGCGGCAGCTCGCGGTCCACCTGCAGCGCCAGCCGCTGCGCGTTGGTGCCGCGCTGGTGCGCGGGGTAGGCGTGCCCCTCGTAGCGCAGCACGTCGGTGACGGGGCGCGCCAGCCACCACTGCCCATCCGGCGAGGATTGCGGCGTCAAACCCGCCAGACTACCGGCGGCGGCAGTGATCACCGGGGCGGTGGGCGTGGCGTCCAGCGTCAGCAGCCACGGGCGCAGACTGGGCTCCATCGTGACCTGATAGCGCACAGCCGACCCGAGCGGTGCGAAATCGCCTCCGGTGTCGTGCAACAGCAAGCCGACGGGCACATCGGTGGCGGCATCCGGGCCGTGCACCGGTCGCCAGCGTCGCCCGTCGAAGACCCGCAGCACCGGCCCCCGAAAATACAGCGCCTCGCGCGGCGGTGCGCCATCCGGAAACGCCACGCGCAGCGCCACCCGCTCGTCCAGCGCCAGCCGGGCCACGTCGCCGACCTGCATCTGGCCCGACAGACCGCTGCGCCCCAGGGCGGTGTCGGTGGGGATACCCCACAGCGGCGGCAGGCGCGGAAACAGCGCAAACAGCAGCGCCATGATGGGCGCCCCCAGCAGTGCCATGCCACCGGCCGTGCGTGCCGCCTGCGCCAGGGGCGGGCGGCCATGGGGGCGGTGGGCCAGCACCAGCCCCGTCAGCAGCCCCCACACCGCCAGCACGATGCCCAGCGCCATCGGCAGCGACTGCGATTGCAGCAGTGGCGTGAGCAAGGCGAAAAAGCCCAGGAAGAACACCACGAACGCATCGCGGCGCGCGCGCAGCTCCAGGGTCTTGAGGGCCAGCAGCACGACCACCATCGTCACGCCGGGCTCCGGGCCCAGCAGCGTGCGGTGGGTGTAGACCGTCAAGCCCACGGCCACCGCTGTGAGCGCGAGCCGCCACGGCCAGCCCGGCAGCGCGCGCCCCCGCCAGGCCAGCCAGCCGCGCCAGGCCAGCACGCCAAAAGCCAGCGCGCTGGTCCACCCCGGCACGTGGCCGGCCTGCAGCACGACGATCCCGCCGATCACCGTGAGCAGAAACAGGGTGTCGCGGGCCTCGCGCGGCAGGGCAGCGAGGCGCGGAAACAGCGCCGACGGGGTCAGTGGCATGCCAGGGCCTCCAGGCAGCGGCGGCGGTGGGCAGGCCCATGGTCCGGCTCGATGACGATAGCGGCTAGCCGCAGGCCGTAGCGCCGACCCTCGGCGTCGGCGCGCAGCACCCAGGCCGCCAGGCGTGAGCGCCGGGCTTCCAGCGACCCCAGGCCGCAGCAGGCCTCGTCGAGCCAGAGGTCGGCGGATGGCGGGGTGGGCTCGGCGGCGCGCACCAGCCAGCCCGCTGGGTTGCCATCGGTGCGCGCCGCCTTCTTCCACAGCACGCGAGTGGCGGCGTCTCCAGTGCGGTACGGACGCACGGCCTGTGGTGTCGCGTCGCCCGTGGCGGTATGCCGGATGGGTAGCGCTACGGGCTGTAAAGGCGCCGGCGTGGACAGCGAGGCCGTGGGCAGCGCCGGGGCGTCGGGTTCCGGCGCGGGGTAGACCGTGACGCTGCCTGCGGGGCGCCACACGCTCCAGAAGCGGACGACGCCCAGCGGGTACAGGGATTCGACCCGCAGCAGCGGCAGCGCGTGCCGTCCGCGCGTGGGCAGCACCAGCGGCAGCTCGATCGCCGTGCGGTCGCCCGCGGCGACGTCGGTGCCGGCCGCTGCCGCGCCGGGCTGCAGCCACTGCACCGACACCGCCCAGCGCGGGTGGCGCCCGGGTGCCTCCAGCCACACCCGGGCCGGGATGAGGCGCCCGGCCCAGGCCTCGCCGTCGATCGAGACCTGCAGCCGCAGCCCGCGCAGGTTGGCATGCCCGACGTGCACGCTCGCGGCTATGCTGCCCGCCAACAAAAATGTCAGGCCGTAGCCCAGGTTGAGTTGGTAGTTGATGCTGCCCACCAGCAACAGCAGCAGCGTCAGCCCCAGCATCCAGCCCGCCCGGGTGGGCCACAGATACAGGTTGCGGTGCGTCAGCACGTGCTGCGCGGTGACGGGCAGGCGGGCCAGCCACCAGGCGCGCCATCGCTGCCGCCAGCCGCTGTGGGGTTGGGAGGGGGCGGCCATCGGGCTCACGGCAAGGGCAGAGCCTGTACCAGCGCGTGCAGTTGGCCGGCCGCATCGCGCCCCGCGCCGCTGACGGGCACGAGTCGGTGTGCGGCCACCGGCACCAGCACGTCGATCACGTCGTCCGGCGCCACGTAGCGGCGCCCCTGCACCAGCGCGCGGGCGCGCGCGGCGCGCAATAACGCCAGGCCCGCCCGGGGGCTGAGCCCGTGCACGAACCAGCGGCCGTCGCGCGTGGCCTCGAGCAGCGCCTGCACGTAGTCGAGCAGGGCGTCGCTGACCGTCACCGCCCCCGCGGCCTGCTGCAGTGCCCGCAGTCGGGTGCCATCGACCAGTGCCGGCAGCCGTTGCAGCATGTCGCGCCGGTCTTCGCCCGCCAACAGCGCACGCTCGGCGCGGCGGTTGGGGTAGCCGAGTGATAGCCGCATCAAAAACTGGTCGAGTTGCGATTCGGGCAACGCGTGCGTGCCGATTTGCTCGAACGGGTTTTGCGTGGCG
>NZ_CALIND010000141.1:0-12470 GCF_938045175.1 uncultured Tepidimonas sp. | reverse complement strand
GCGCGGCCGCCGCGCAGGTCGAAGCTGAACACGCTGCCTGCGCCGCGCGGCAGCAGCCGCTGCGCCAGCGCGTGGCTGGGGTGATCGGGCAGCATGGGGTGCCCCACGCGCGCCACCATCGGGTGCGCGGCCAGGAACTCCACCACCTTGGCCGTGTTGTCCACGTGTCGCGCCATGCGCAGCGGCAAGGTCTCGATACCCTGCAGGATCAGCCACGCGGTGTGCGGGCTCATGCAGGCACCGAAGTCGCGCAGCCCCTCGCGGCGCGCGCGCAGCGCAAACGCCCCCACGGTGGACTCCTCGCTGAACACCATCCCGTGAAAGCCGTCGTAGGGTTCGGTCAGCTCGGCATAGCGCCCGTCGCGCGCGTGTGCGCGCTCCCAGTCGAAGCGGCCGCCGTCGATCAACACGCCACCGATGACGGTGCCATGGCCGCTCAAAAATTTGGTTGCGGAGTGGTAAACCAAATCGGCACCCAGTGCCAATGGCTGGATCAACCACGGGGTGGTCAAGGTCGAGTCCACCAACAGCGGCACGCCCGCGGCGTGCGCGATGTCGGCCACCGCCGGGATGTCCAGCACGTCCAGGCCCGGGTTGCCCACCGTCTCGCCAAAGAACAGCCGGGTCTCGGGCCGCACGGCGGCGCGCCAGGCATCCAGGTCGCGCGGCGGCACGAAGGTGGTCTCGATGCCGAAGCGGCGCAAGGTGTAGTGCAGCAGGTTGTGGCTGCCGCCATACAGGGCGCTGGAGGCGACGATGTGCCCGCCCGCCCCCATGAGCGTGGCGATGGCCAAGTGCAGCGCCGCCTGACCACTGGCCGTGGCGATGCCGGCGATGCCGCCTTCGAGCGCGGCCACACGCTGCTCCAGCACCGCGGTGGTGGGGTTGCTGATGCGGCTGTAGACGTGCCCGGCACGCTCCTGGTTGAACAGGGCCGCGGCATGGTCGGCCGAGGCAAAGACGTACGACGTGGTCAGGTGGATGGGCACGGCGCGTGCCCCAGTGGCAGGGTCTGGGGCGGCGCCCGCGTGCAGCGCCAGCGTGTCGAAGCCGGGATCGGTGTAACCGGGCATGGTGTCTCCTCGTGTTGTGGTCTATATTAGCTTGCGCGGCAGCGTGTCCGCTGCGTCCCCGTGACATCAGGAGCCCTCACCATGAAAGTCCGAGACATTTTGCGCGTCAAAGGCGGCACTCTCTACACCGTCTCGCCCGGCGAGACGCTGGCGCGTGCGGTGGAGACCATGGCCCAGTTCGACATTGGCTCGCTGGCCGTGATGGAGCACGGCGAGCTGGTGGGCATGCTGACCTTTCGCGAGGTGATCGCCGCCATTGCCCGCAATGGCGGCACGGTGGGCACCACCACGGTGCGCAGCATCATGGAAGACCACCCCATGACCTGCACGCCCGAGACCGAGCTCGACGACGTGCGCCCCATGATGCTGGAGCGCCACACACGCTACATGCCGGTCATGGACAACCGCATGCTCATGGGCGTGATCAGCTTCTATGATGTGGCCAAGGCGGTGGTCGAGTCGCAGAGTTTCGAGAACAAGATGCTCAAGGCCTACATCCGCGACTGGCCCGAGGACGACGCTCCGGCGGCCGAGTCCGCCTCGCAGACCAGCGGTCAGCCCGGGTGAGTTGAGCGGCCATGGCGGACGGCGCCTGGGCCGTGGCCGCCGCCTTGCTGGGCGGCATTGGCCTGTTTTTGCTCGGCATGGAGCTCATGACCGAGGGCCTGCGCTTGGCGGCGGGGCCGTCGCTGGAGCGCATCCTGGCCGCCTCCACCGCCACGCGTTGGCGCGCCTTGGCGGCCGGCGTGCTGGTGACGGCGGTGGTGCAATCCTCCAGCGCGGTGACGGTGGCCACGATCGGCTTCGTCAACGCCGGGTTGCTGAACCTGGGTGGTGCGCTGTGGGTGCTGTTCGGCGCCAACGTGGGCACCACCATGACGGGGTGGATCGTCTCGCTGCTGGGGTTTGGCGTCAAGATCGACGCGCTGGCGCTACCGCTCATCGGGCTGGGGGTGGGGTTGCGCGTCAGCGGCGCGTCGGCGCGGCGCGGCGCGCTGGGCACGGCACTGGCGGGATTCGGCCTGCTGTTCTTGGGCATCGAGGTGCTCAAGGACGGCTTCGACGACGTCGCGCGGCGCATCGAGTTGCCGTCCGGCATGGGATGGACGGCAGTGCTGGCGCAACTGCTCGTGGGGCTGGTGTTGACCGTGCTGATGCAAAGCTCGAGCGCCTCGCTGACGGTGGCGCTGAGCGCCGCTCAGGCGGGGCTGATCAGCGCGCAGGGGGCCGCCGCCGTGGTCATTGGCGCCAACATCGGCACCACGGTGACGGCAGTGTTGGCGGCGCTGCAGGCCACGGCCAACGCTCGGCGTGCGGCAGCGGCGCACGTGGTCTTCAACGTACTGACGGGCGTGGTGGCGCTGCTGTTGCTGCCGTGGCTGGTGCAGTGGCTGCTGCAGGCCAAGGCGGCACTGGGGCTGCCGCCGCTGCCCGCCCTGACGGTGGCGATGTTTCACACCACCTTCAACGTCATGGGGGTGGCACTCATGTGGCCACTGGCCCCGACCCTGACGCGCTGGCTGCAGGGGCGCTTTCGCGCCGCCGAGGAGGACGAGGCCCGGCCCCGCTACCTGGACCCGAACGTGCTGACCGTGCCGGCCCTGGCCCTGCAAGCTCTGGCACGCGAGCTGCACCGCCTGCAAGGGTTGGCGGCGCGCGCCCTGCGCACGGTATGCGATCTGCCCGCGTTGGCCGGGCCGACGGCCGGTGTGGCGCCGGACGCCGACGAGGCGCAACGGCGCGCGCGGCTGGTAGCGGCGCGCACGGTCGCGCGTCGGCTGCAGCGGGCCGTGGGCGAATTCGTGACGGCGCTGCAGCGCACCGAACTGGGGCGCGATGGCGCGGCGCAACTGCCGCAACTGCTGCGCGTGGCCCGCTATGCCGACCAAGCCGTCGAGCAGGCCGAAGAAGCGGCCGAAGCGCTGGCACCGTGGCCGGCCGTGGCCCCCGGCGTGCCGCGGCTGGAACTGGCGGCGTTTCGCCAGCGGGCACAGGCGCTGCTGACCCCGCTGCAGGGCGACGTGGCCGACGATCCGGCCGCCCTGGAGGCGGCGCTGACCGAGGCCGAAGACGCCTACGCCGTGCTCAAAGATGCGCTGCTGCGTGCCGGCGCCCAGGGCGCGTTGTCACTGGACGCGATGGACGCCTGGTTGCGCGCCATCAGTGAGCTGCGCCGAGGCTTGCAACAAATGACCAAAGGCGCATTGCTGTTGGCCGACTTGGGTGCCGGCCATGATCGACGCGCTGCGGGATAATGGCGGGCATGAGCGGCAACACCCTGGGCACCCTGTTTCGCGTCACCAACTTCGGCGAATCGCACGGACCGGCCATTGGCTGTGTCATCGATGGGTGCCCGCCCGGCATGGCCCTGTCGGAGGCCGACATCCAGCCGGATCTGGACCGGCGCCGTCCGGGCAGCAGCAAGTTCGTCACCCAGCGGCGCGAGGCCGATCAGGTGCAGATCCTCAGCGGGGTCTACCAAGGTCGCACCACGGGTGCGCCGATCGCGCTGCTCATCGCCAACACTGACCAGCGCAGTCAGGACTATGGCGACATCGCACAGACCTTTCGGCCCGGGCATGCCGACTACACCTATTGGTACAAGTACGGTATTCGCGATCCGCGCGGCGGTGGGCGTTCCTCGGCGCGGTTGACGGCGCCCACCGTCGCGGCTGGTGCCGTGGCCCGCAAGTGGCTGCGCGAGCACTATGGCACCGTGGTGCGCGGTGCCTTGTTGCAGATCGGCCGCGTTGCCGTGCCGTTCGAAGGGTGGGAGCATGTCGACGCCAACCCGTTTTTCGCGCCCACGGCCGACGTGAGCGCGCTCGAGGCGTACCTGGGTGAGATTCGCAAGGCTGGCGATTCGGTCGGTGCCCGACTGCGCGTGGTGGCGCAAGGGGTGCCAGTCGGGTTGGGCGAGCCCATCTACGACCGGCTCGATGCCGACATTGCGCACGCCATGATGGGGCTCAACGCCGTCAAGGGGGTGGAGATCGGCGACGGCTTTGCCTGCGTGGCGCAGCGCGGTAGCGAGCACGGCGACGCCATCACCCCGCAGGGGTTCGTCTCCAACCACGCGGGTGGCGTGCTCGGGGGCATCAGCACCGGGCAGGACATCGTGGTGACGCTGGCCATCAAGCCCACCAGCTCCATCCTGGTGCCGCGTCCCTCCATCGACACCACGGGCGCCCCCACCGAGGTCATCACCAAAGGGCGTCACGACCCGTGCGTGGGCATCCGGGCCGTGCCCATCGTCGAGGCTTTGCTCGCCCTGGTGCTGATGGATCACGCGCTGCGCCACCGCGCGCAGTGCGGTGACGTGCGGGTGGTGCCCGGGCCCGTGGCGGCGCAGGCGCCGACCGACCCGACGACGCGGTCATGAGCGCACAGGCGGCGGCGCCTGCTGCCCCCGCGCGCTCGCTGTGGCCGTTTGCGGCGCTCTCGGCGGGGTATTTCGCGCACATCGGGTTTTTCAACCCGTACCTGCCGCTGTGGTTGCAGCACCTGGGCTATGGGCTGTGGGCCATCGGCTTGTTGACCGCGCTGCAGTCGGCCACCCGGCTGTTCGCGCCCTACCTGTGGGGGTGGCTCAGCGACCGCAGTGGCGACCCGGTGCGCTGGCTGCGCGTGTGTGCCGGGGTGGCGCTGGGGGTCTCACTGGGGCTGTGGTGGCAACCCGCCCCCTGGTGGTTGCCGCTCGTGTTGCTGCTGCTGTTCACCCACACCAGCGCGATGATGCCGCTGTCCGAGACCGTGCTCGCGCACGCCATGGGCGCGGCGGGGCGCTTCGACGCCGGTCGCTACGGGCGCGTGCGCCTGTGGGGCTCGTTGGGCTTTTTGCTGACCGTCCTGGCCGCGGGCGTGTGGTTCGAGCGGCATGGGCTGGGAGGCTTTCCCCTCTGGGCCAACCTAACCCTGGTGCTGGTGGTGGCGGCCGTGTGGGCCATCCCGCCGTGGCGGCAGGCGCCCCTGGCCGCCAGCGCCGCGCCAGCGCGCGTCGGCCCGGTGCTGCGCCAGCCCGCGGTGGCGTGGTTTTTCGTGGCCCTGTTCTGGCACGTGCTGGCGCACGTCCTCGTCTACATTTTTTTCTCGCTCTATTTGGACCGGTTGGGTTACGGCAAGGGCGCCATCGGCGCGCTGTGGGCCACGGCGGTGGTGGTGGAAGTGGCCTGGTTCTTCACCCAGGGGCGGTGGTTGCCGCGGCTGGCGCTGCCGCAGTGGCTGCTGCTGGCCGCGGTGCTGACCGCCGTGCGCATGGCGGCCACGGCCTGGGGTGCCGGGTGGTGGCCGGTGCTGGCATTGGCGCAGGGGCTGCACGCCGTCACCTTCGCCGCGCACCACACGGTGTGCGTCGCGCTCATCCATCGACACTTTCCAGGACGGTTGCGCGCGCGCGGGCAGGCCCTGTATGCCCTGATCGGCTACGGCGCCTCGGGCGTGGTGGCGGGCGCGCTGGGCGGCTGGGTGAGCAGCCGCTTCGGGCTGGCCGCGGTGTTCGTCATGGGGCTGCTGGCGGCCATCGCCGCCGCCGGTGCTGCCGCGATGGTAGGGCGCTACGATACCGCACAGTCAGCCCATCCGGCTGATTGATCTCCGGGGGTGCGATGATGGCGCCGCTCTACTGGTCGGCCGGAATGCGCTCGAGGGTGCCGACCCAATCCAGGATCAGCCGGTCGGCGGTCACCAGTGGCGTGTTGCGGTCGATGGCGGTGGCCATAATGAAGCGGTCGGCGGGGTCGCGATGCAGGTTCTCGAGCTGGGTCGACAGCAAGGCGATGCGGCCATCGACCGGGATTTCCACCAGGCCAGCACGCAACCAGTCCTCGCGCCACAGCCCGACCGGCATGGGCAGCGCGATGCGGCCGCGTTCCGCCAGCATGGCCACTTCCCAAAAACTGATGGCGCTGACCGCCACCTGCCCAGCCAGCCAGTCGGCCTGGATTCGCTGCCGCGCTCGCACCCCGAGCGCGGGGTCGTCGCGATCCATCCACAACAGGGTGTGGGTGTCGATGATCACGCCAGCGCTTTCCAGAGATCGTTTTCCAGTGGCGCCAGTACGTCACCACGAATGTCAAGGTTGCGGTGTAGGCCAAACGGGTGGCTGATGCGTTGCCCGGAATAGGGACGCAATTCCGCCACCGGTTTGCCATTCTTGGTCACCACCCAGATCTCGCCGGTGGTGGCCACCGAATCCATCAGAGCGAGGCATTTGGCCTTGAATTCGGAAGCTTGAATGGTCGGCACGGCGCTTTCTCCTGCAGATGACCACGCAGGAGACTATAGTCATCAAACTGGTCATCGTCAATGCCTTGTGCGAGTCTTGCGCCGGTTGCGGGCGTTCCGCACACCTGTTTGGCGTGGAGTGTTATGTCCCAACGATGACCCGAGGCGCAGCGCCAGGCCATCCACGCTCTGGGCGCCTCAACCGAATGGCCGCACGCCAAACAGGGCGCCGTGGGCCCAGAAGGCGAACACGGCCCAAGCGCCGACACCGACCACCACGGTGGCCACCGTGGGCGCGAGGGCGCTGCGCGCGCCCCGCACCTCGGCCACGTCGGCGGCATCATCGTCATCGTCGTCGGGCTGGCCTGCAGGGCGACGGCGAGCCGAGCGGTAGTCGAGCACGGCCCAGGCCAGGAAGCCGCCGAACAGCAGCACGTCGGCCAGCGTGCCGTTGGCCAACAGGTGCGCGAACGCCCACAGTTTGACGCCCAGTACCATGGGGTGCTGCAGCCGGGCCTTGATGGCGTTGCCCGGTACATACGCCGCCACCAGCAACACGAAGGCCAGCAGCGTCAACAGCGAGGCGGCATGGGCCATGCCCACCGGCGGCACCCATAGCGTGACCGGGTTGTGCCGCGCCAGGCCGTAGCCCCAGACGATCAGTACCAATCCCAGCAGCGACACCAGTGAGTACAACGCTTTCCAGGCGCCCAAGCCGATGCGGTCGATCATCTGGCTGCGCCAGTCGTCGGCGACGATGCGTACCGAGTGCATGCCCAGAAACAGGATCAGACCCAAGACCAGCCATTGCATCGCGTCGCTCCTCGTGCGGCGGGGCCGCGGGTGGATACACGGTCATCATAACCCGATCGAGCGTTCGTGCATCCGCTATGGCGGCCATAGACAGAAGTGAATCCACGGCCGGGGAGGTCGCGCTACAGTAGATCTGTCAATTGAAAAATATTTTTCGATTGACGTCATCGATGAAACATCGCTCACTGGAGATGAACATGAACGCTTCCCAACCTGCCCGCAGCGGGGGCTGTCCCTTCCACCACGGCGCCGTCACCCGCCAGGATCCCGCCCAGGCGCCGACCGCTCCCTGGCCCCATGCGCTCAACCTCGACATCCTGCACCAGCACGACACCAAAACCAACCCGCTGCCCGGTTTTCGCTACCGCGACGCGGTGCGCACGCTGGACGTGGAAGCGCTCGAGCGCGACCTGCGCGCGCTCATGACCGACAGCCAGCCCTGGTGGCCGGCCGACTACGGCCACTACGGGGGGCTGTTCATCCGCATGGCGTGGCATGCGGCCGGCTCGTACCGGGTCGCTGACGGCCGGGGTGGGGCCAACACGGGCAACCAGCGCTTCGCACCACTCAACTCCTGGCCCGACAACGCCAACCTGGATAAGGCGCGTCGGCTGCTGTGGCCGATCAAGAAAAAATACGGCAACAAGCTCTCGTGGGCCGACCTGATGATCCTGGCCGGCAACGTGGCCTACGAATCGATGGGGCTCAAGACTTACGGCTTTGCCTTCGGCCGTGAGGACATCTGGCACCCGGAAAAAGACGTGTACTGGGGGCCGGAGCACCAGTGGCTGCAGCCCAGCGAGCAGCGCTACGCCGACGTCGAGCGGCCCGAGACGCTGGAAAACCCGCTGGCGGCGGTGCAAATGGGGCTCATCTACGTCAACCCCGAGGGGGTCAATGGCCAGCCCGACCCGCTCAAGACCGCGCTGCATGTGCGCGAGACCTTTGCCCGCATGGGCATGAACGACGAGGAGACCGTGGCCCTGACCGCGGGTGGCCACACGGTGGGCAAAGCACACGGCAACGGCAGTGCGGCCAACCTGGGGCCGGCGCCCGAGGCAGCGCCGATCGAAGAGCAAGGCCTGGGCTGGATGAACCACGCCAGCCGCGGCATCGGCCGCGATACGGTCACCAGCGGCATCGAAGGTGCCTGGACCACCCACCCCACGCGCTGGGACAACGGCTACTTCGAGCTGCTCTTCGGCTATGAGTGGGAGTTGGCCAAGAGCCCTGCGGGCGCGTGGCAATGGCAGCCGATCGGTATCCGCCCCGAGCACATGCCGCCCGACCCCGAAGATCCCTCGCGCCGCACCCTGCCCATCATGACGGATGCCGACATGGCGCTCAAGATGGACCCCATCTACCGCCCGATCGCCGAGCGCTTCTGGCGCGATCACGCGGCATTTTCCGAGGCGTTTGCGCGCGCCTGGTTCAAGCTCACCCACCGCGACATGGGACCGCGTGCGCGCTACATAGGCCCGCGTGCTCCCAAAGAGGATTTATTGTGGCAAGACCCGGTACCGCCGGGGCCCCGTGACATCGACGTTGGCGCAATCCAGGCGCGCATCCGCGCCAGCGGCTTGAGTGTGGGCGAGCTCGTGGCCACGGCGTGGGACAGCGCGCGCACCTTCCGCCAGTCCGACTTTCGCGGCGGTGCCAACGGGGCGCGCATCCGCCTGGCGCCGCAGCGCCAGTGGCCAGCCAACGAGCCGCAGCGGCTGGACAAAGTGCTGTCGGTGCTGGAACCCATCGCGCGGGACTACGGTGCGAGCGTGGCCGACGTCATCGTGCTCGGCGGCAACGTGGGCGTGCAGATGGCGGCCGAGGCAGCCGGTGTGCCCATCGAGGTGCCGTTCGTCGCGGGGCGCGGTGACGCCACCGAAGCGTGGACCGATGCAGCGTCGTTTCGCTGGTTGGAACCGGTGGCCGACGGGTTTCGCCAGTATGTCAAACCCGGCATCGGCGTGGCGCCCGAGGATTTGCTGATCGACCGCGCCCAGCTGATGGGGCTGACGGCGGTGGAGATGACGGTGTTGCTGGGCGGCCTGCGCGTGCTGGGGGCCAATCATGGTGGCTCGGCCGACGGAGTGTTCACCGACCGGGTGGGGGTGCTGAGCAACGACTTCTTCGTGCACCTGACCGACATGGCCTACGCCTGGCGGCCGCTGGGGGATGGTCGCTTCGAGATCGTCGAGCGCGCCAGCGGTCGCGTGCGCTTTACCGCCTCTCGCGTCGATCTGGTGTTCGGCTCCAACGCCATCTTGCGCGCCTACGCCGAGGTGTACGCCCAGGACGATGGGCGTGAGAAGTTCGTGCGCGACTTCGTGGCCGTGTGGGCCAAGGTGATGCACGCCGACCGGTACGACCTGCAGCCGTGACACGCCGCTCCTCCCGGGGCCACCAGCGGACGCGCGCCTCCCCGGGTTGGGGGATGGCGCGCGTCGCCGCGTGGTGTTATATTTGGCAGTTTTAGAGCAAAATCCTCAGTGGCAATCGTATGCCCCGCTCACAGTCAGACTCCCTCCCCGCGCCGCCTTCCGCAGGCGCGGTGGACGAGTCGTCCCTGCTGGCCCTGGTGGCCGACTGGGTGTGGGCGACCGACGCCAGCCTGCGCGTCATTCAGGCCCAGCCCCTGCAGGGTGACCCCGGCCGATTGTCGTGGCTGGCGTCGCTCGTTGGCCGCCGACCGTGGGAGAGTGACGTGTGGCTGCAGCCCGACGGCCGCACGCGCCGGCTCTGGCGATCCCTGTGGCGGCGCGAGCCGTTCCGGGGTCTGGAGCTGCAGTGGCGCACTCGCCGCGGCGAGCCATCGTGGACCAGCATCAGCGGGGTGCCGCGCCGGGGCGAGGATGGCCGCTTTCTGGGCTACACCGGCGTAGCGGTCGACATCACCGCACGCAAGCGTGCCGAGATGGCCTTGCACGAGGCGCGAGCCGAGCTCGACGCCACCCTGCGGGCGTTGCCGGACCTGATGTTCGAGATCGACGCCGACGGCATCTTCCGCCACGTACACGCCCCGCGCCCCGAATGGCTGTACGTGCCTGCCGAACAGATCGTGGGTCGGCACCTGCGCGATCTGCTGCCCCCGGCGGTGGCCGACTTGACCGAGGCCGCCATGGCCGAGGCAGCGCGCGCCGGGCAGGCCAACGGCTACCGATACGCCATGACTTTGCCGGGCGGGAAACGTTGGTTCGAGTGTTCCATGGCGCGCAAGACCGCGCCTGCAGGGGCCGCGCTGCGTTTCATCGCGCTCGTGCGCGACATCACCGAGCTCAAAGCGCGCGAGGCCGAGTTGCAGGCCCTGGCGTTCCATGACCCTCTGACGGCGTTGCCCAACCGGCGCTTGCTGTTCGACCGCATCGAGCAAGTCCTGCTGCGGCAGCAGCGCGATCCGGGCTGGGCGGCGTTGCTGTTCGTCGATCTGGATGATTTCAAAACCATCAACGACACTCGCGGGCACGAGGCGGGCGACGCCGTGTTGGTCGAGGTGGCGGCCCGGCTGCGCGCGATGGTGCGAGCGGTCGATCCCGTGGGGCGACTGGGGGGTGACGAATTTGTGATATTGCTGACCGAGCTGGGCCCCGAGCCGGGGCCAGCGGAAGCCACGGTGCGGCGCATCGGGCTGGCGTTGCTGGAAAAACTGGGCGAGCCCATTCCGCTTGCGGACGCAGGCGTGGCGGTCTCGGTCAGCCTCGGTGCGCTGCTGTTTCGAGGGGCACATCCGTTGCCGGCGCTACTGGCCGCGGCCGATCGCTTGATGTACACGTCCAAGGGGGACGGCAAAGGCCGGCTCACGCTGCGGTACCACGACCGGCGCAACGACGACCCGACCCCGGTGAGCACCGGCTGACCCGGAGGGCGCAACCCCTGTGCGGCGTGGGTTTGCGACGCCTGTGGCCGCGGACGCGGGCTTGCCCTCTACAATCGAGTCGTGCTCCGGGGTGTCCGCCAACGGTGGGCTGAGATGGCCATGGGCCGAACCCGCGAACTTGATCCGGTTCATACCGGCGAAAGAAGAGCCGCAGCCGCCTGTACGAGGTGGGCGCTGGTCGAAGGCCCAAAGGGTCTTTGGACCGCACCTCTCGAGAGGCCGCCTTCGGAGCCGTATCGCCACCCCGCCCCGAAGGAGCCTCTATCATGAATGCCCCCGTCGAACCCTTTCAGGCTGAAGCCGCCCACGTGGACCCAGCGGCCGTGCAGCCGTTCCCCAACGCGCGCAAGATCTATGTGACCGGCTCTCGCCCCGACCTCCGCGTGCCCATGCGAGAAATCCGCCAAAGCGACACGCCAGCCGCGTTCGGCGCCGAGCCCAATCCGCCCATCTTCGTCTACGATACGTCCGGGCCCTACACCGACCCCGATGCCCGCATCGACATCCGCCGCGGCCTGCCCGCGCTGCGGCAGCGCTGGATCGAGGAACGCGGCGATACCGAGGAGCTGCCTGCGCCGAGCAGTGCCTACGGACGCGCGCGGGCGGCCGATCCGGCGTTGGCGGCGCTGCGCTTTCCGGGCCTGCAGCGCCAACCGCGGCGCGCGCGGCCCGGCGCCAACGTGACCCAGCTGCACTACGCGCGCCGCGGCATCGTCACGCCGGAGATGGAGTTCGTCGCCATCCGCGAAAACCAGCGCCGTGCCGAATACCTGGAGTCGTTGCGTGCCGCTGGCCCCACGGGGCAAAAAATGGCGGCCATGCTCGCGCGCCAGCATCCGGGGCAGGCGTTCGGGGCCCGCATCCCGGCCGAGATCACGCCCGAATTCGTGCGTGACGAAGTCGCGCGCGGCCGCGCCATCATCCCGGCCAACATCAACCACCCCGAGAGCGAGCCGATGATCATCGGCCGAAATTTCTTGGTCAAGGTCAACGCCAACATCGGCAATTCCGCGCTCGGCTCCAGCATCGCCGAGGAAGTGGACAAAATGACGTGGGCCATCCGCTGGGGGGCCGATACGGTGATGGACCTGTCCACCGGCAAAAACATCCACGAGACGCGCGAGTGGATCATCCGCAACAGCCCCGTGCCGATCGGTACGGTGCCGATTTATCAGGCGCTGGAAAAGGTGGGTGGACGCGCGGAAGAGCTGACGTGGGAGATCTTCCGTGACACGCTCATCGAGCAGGCCGAGCAGGGGGTGGACTACTTCACCATCCACGCCGGGGTGCGGCTGGCGTACGTGCCCATGACCGCGCAGCGCCTGACCGGCATCGTCAGCCGCGGCGGCTCCATCATGGCCAAATGGTGTTTGGCGCACCACCAGGAAAACTTCCTCTACACCCACTTCGAGGAAATCTGCGAGATCATGAAGGCCTACGACGTGGCCTTCAGCCTGGGTGACGGCCTGCGCCCCGGCTCCATCTACGAT
>NZ_CALIND010000140.1:0-16688 GCF_938045175.1 uncultured Tepidimonas sp. | reverse complement strand
CCCAACGGCGCCAAGCCGTCGGCGTTCCAGCACTGCAGCCCCGTTGCATGGCGCGAGGGGAAGTCCAGCGCGCGTCCATCGGCACGATCCGCGTCGGACAATGTCAGCAGAACCCACAGGGGCTGTTCGGACAGGCGGGTGTCCCAGCTCGTGCGCTCGGGCTGGGAGGGCAGCGCCGCCAACACCTGTTCTGGCGTCCGCGGGGTGTCGACCGTCATGGCCCGAAAGGGCAGCAAGCGGCCTTCTCCTTCGGGGTATTCGCTGGGCCACGACAGCACCGCCCACACCGTCAACAGCGCCACCAAGGCGGGAACTGCATACGCGGTCAACGCCTGCAGGCCCAGCTCGATGCGAGAGGTAACGCTGCGGGTATCGATCGCGGGCGAAGGGTGGCCAATGGTCATGAAGCGTGGGGGAGGGTGGCGGCTGACGAAACTCCCTGACTTCGCGGGGCTGAGCCCTCTCTCGAGTGGTACCCCGAATTATGGGGGTGAAAGTGTTGGCTGTGTCACACTGTGGGTCTATGAACAACACGGAGGATTGGGCCGGGCAGGCGCTCGCCGCGTTCGATACTGTCATCGACGCCGGCGGGCTGCGCATGCGCCCGGGCCAGCGGGCGATGGCGGAGCATGTCGCCCGCACGTTGGCGGCCGCGTCACTGGGAAAACCCGACGGCTACGCCGAGCTGCGGCGGCGGCTGGCGGTGGTGCAGGCCGGCACCGGCGTGGGCAAATCGCTCGCCTACCTGGCGCCGGCCATCGCGTTGGCACGGGCACGGCAGACGCGCGTCGTCGTCTCGACCGCCACCGTCGCCCTGCAGGAGCAGCTGGTGAACCAAGACCTGCCGGCGCTGGCGCGGCGCTTGCCGTTCGAGTTTCGCTACGCCCTGGCCAAGGGGCGCGGCCGCTACGTCTGTCGGCTCAAGCTCGAGCGCTGGCTCACCGACCCCGACGCGCCCACCGACGCCGACGACGAGGACGATCTGTTGGCTACGGGGGCGGCGGGTGTGGTCAGTGCGGACCGCTTGGCGTGGCTGCGGGCGCGCGCGCAGGATTTGGCCCTGGGGCGCTGGGACGGTGACCGGGACGAGCTGCCGGAGCCGCCCGAGCCGGCGTGGTGGAGCGCGGTCGCGGCGGACGCGGCCTCTTGCAGCGCGCGCCACTGTCCGCTCTATGGCGGCTGTGCGTATTTCGAGCAGCGCAAGGCGCTGGCTGGCGCGCAGGTCATCGTCGTCAATCACGATTTGCTGCTGTCCACGCTGGGGTCGCGCCAGTTGCCCGAGCTCGACCAGTGCCTGCTGGTGCTGGACGAGGCGCACCACCTGCCCGCGATCGCGCTCGAGCAGTTCGCCCGTCGCGCCAATCTGTCGCGGCTGACCTGGATCGACCGGTTGGCCAGCCAGATCCTCAAGGCTGCCACCGAGGTCGAGTTGGACGACGTGGCGACGGTGCCCGAGGCCGCGGCGCGCCTGCGTGCGGCGCTGCAGGAGCTGGTGCGCCTGGCCGTGCAGCACTGGGGCGCCCGGTTGCAGGGGGACGAGCCGCTGCGCGTGCGCCTGCCGCGCGGCCGCTTGCCCGAGGGGTTCGATGCGGTGCTGTCAGCGGCCGTGGCCGCGGCGGACGTCTTGCTGCAGGCCTTGAGCGCCACGGGCCAGGCGCTGCGCACGGCGCTGCGTGAACGGCCGCAAGAGGCATCCACCCTGTCGCAGCGCTACGCGCAGTTGGGCACGCTCGCGCCGCGGTTGGAAGCGGTGTATGACACCGCGCGCTGGTTGTTGCACGAGCCAGCGGCGGGCGAGGCGCCGCTGGCCAAATGGTTCACGCTCGCCGCCAGCGGCCCGGGGCGTGGGGGCGAGACGGTGCGGGTGTCGGCTCACGCGAGTCCGATCCAGTCCGCCGGGCTGCTGCGCAGCCAGCTCTGGACCCATGTGCGGGCGGCCGTGCTGACGTCGGCGACGCTGACCAGCTGCGGGCGGTTCGATTTTTTTCTGCGCGAAGTGGGGCTGGCCGACGATGCCGACGTCGAGACGCTAGAGGCGCACAGCCCGTTCGATCATGCCCGCCAGGGTGCGCTGGTGCTGGGCGGGGTGACGGTGGACCCCAAAGACGGGGCGGCCTACCAGCGCGCGGTGCAAGCCGCGTTGCTGCGCGATCTGCCGTCGGTGCGGCGTGGTGCATTGGTGTTGTTCACCTCGCGTGTGCACCTGCAGCAGGTGGCGGCCGAGCTGCCGCCCGAATGGCGCGACCGCGTGCTGGTGCAAGGGTCCTTGCCCCGAACCCGGCTGCTGGCGCAGCACCGCGAGCGGGTCGCCGCCGGTGAGCCGTCGATCCTGTTTGGCCTGCAGTCGTTTGGCGAGGGGCTGGACCTGCCGGGCGCGCTGTGCGAGGACCTGTTCATCACCAAGCTGCCGTTTGCCCCGCCCGACGACCCCGTGGGGGAGGCGCGCGCCGAGTGGCTGCGCGCGTGCGGGCGCGACCCGTTCATGGAGCTCGTCGTGCCGGCGACCGCGATCCGGCTGCTGCAGTGGATCGGGCGCGCCATCCGCACCGAAGACGACCGCGCCCGCATCGTCTGCTACGACCCGCGGTTGCTGACCACGGGCTACGGGCGCTTGATTCTGCAGGGCCTGCCTCCTTACGCGCAACTGGATGCCCGCACGGGCGTCCGACCGGAGAGTCCGACGTGTCCCATCCCTTCGACCGTGTGAGCCCCCGCGCGCGGCTGCGCCTGGCAGCCAACCTGAGCCTGCTGTATGCCGAGCGGCCGTTTCTGGAGCGCTTCCGGGCTGCGGCGGCGTGCGGCTTCACCGCCGTGGAGTGCCAGTTTCCGTACGACCACCCGCCCGCGGCGATCGCGGCCGAACTGCGGCGCCACGGGCTGCGCCTGGTGCTGCACAACCTGCCCGCCGGGGATTGGACGGCGGGGGAGCGCGGTATCGCCTGCCACCCGGAGCGGGTGGCCGAGTTTCGCGCCGGGATCGCGCAGGCGCTGGCGTACGCGGCTGCGTTGGGGGTGCCACAGCTCAACGTGATCGCGGGTGTGCCCCCTGCCGGGGTGACGCGCGAGCAGGCCCTCGATACGCTGGTGGACAACCTGCGCGCCGCGGCGCACGCGTGCGCGCGAGCCGGCATCGGGCTGCGGTTGGAGCCGATCAACAGCCTCGACATCCCGGGCTTTTTGGTCGATACGGTCGAGGTGGCGCTGGCCGTGCTGGCGCGGGTGGCCCACCCGGGGCTGCGGCTGCAGTTCGACGCCTACCACGTGGCGCGCATGGGGCAGGATCCGCTGGCCGTGTGGCAGCGGTGCTACCCTCACGTGGGCCATGTGCAGTGGGCCGACTGTCCCGGGCGCCACGAGCCCGGCACGGGCACGGTTGACTGGGCGGCGCTGGCCGATGCCATGATTGCCAGCGGCTGGGACGGTTGGATCGGCGCGGAATACCTGCCAGCCGACGCGGCAGCTGGCGGCACCGAGGCGGGGCTGGGGTGGATCGAATGCCTGGGGCTGCGTCGCCGCGCAGCCGATTTGCAGAAAGCGGACAGATGAGCAAGGATTTCGAGCGCGAGCCTCGCGCGCTGTTGACGCGGCTGTATCACGCCGCCGTACAGCGCGCACTGCCAGCCGCGCAGCTGCGGCACCATCTGCCCCCCGTGCCCCGCGGGCGCACCGTGGTGGTGGGTGCGGGCAAGGCAGCGGGTGCGATGGCGCACGCGCTCGAGGCCGCTTGGCCCGCCGAGGCGCCGCTCGCGGGCGTCGTGGTCACCCGCTACGGCCACACGCCGCCGCGCCCGGCGGGGCTGGCGCCGCGCATCGACATTCTGGAGGCGGCGCACCCCGTACCCGACGCGGCGGGCGTGCGTGCCGCCGAGTGCATGCTGGCGGCGGTGCAGGGCTTGACGGCCGACGATCGGGTCATCGCGCTGGTCTCGGGTGGCGGCTCGGCCTTGCTGGCGCTGCCCGCGCCCGGCTTGACGTTGGCCGACTTGCAGGCCATCACGCGCGCGCTGCTGCTCAGCGGCGCCTCCATCGGCGAGATGAACGCCGTGCGCAAACATCTCTCGCGCATCCAGGGCGGACGATTGGCGCTGGCCGCAGCGCCCGCACCGGTGTGGACGGTGGCGATCAGCGATGTACCGGGGGACGACCCCGCGACCATCGCCAGTGGCCCGACCGTGCCCGACCCCAGCACCGCCGCCGACGCGCTAGCGGTGCTGGAGCGCTACCGTATCGCGCTGCCCGAGCCGGTGCGGCAGGCGCTGCTCGATGGGCGGCTGGAAACGCCCAAGCCCGACCACCCGCGCTGGACCGATTGCACCGTGCGCCTGATGGCCACGCCGCACCAGGCGCTGCAGGCCGCGGCCGATGAGGCGCGCCGCTTGGGCCTGCGGGCCCATGTGCTGGGCGATGCGATCGAGGGCGAGTCGCGCGAGGTGGGCCGGGTGCACGCGGGGCTGGCCCGTTATGCGCGGCAAGGGCAGGGGCCGTTTCAGCCGCCGTGCGTGCTGCTGTCGGGCGGCGAGACGACGGTGACGGTGCGCCCGCCCCAGTTGGCCGTGGGCGAGCGCGCGCGCGGCGGGCGTGCGGCCGAATTCGCCCTCGGGCTGGCGCTGGGGCTGGACGGCTTGCCGGGCGTGTGGGCGCTGGCGGCCGACACCGACGGCATCGACGGCACCGAGGACAACGCCGGCGCATTCGTCGCGCCGGATACGCTCGCGCGCGCCCGGGCGCTGGGGTGGTCGGCCCAGGCGTGTCTGGACCGGCACGACAGCTATGGCTTCTTCGCGGCGCTGGGCGACCTGTTCGTCACCGGGCCGACGCACACCAACGTCAACGATTTTCGGGCGCTGCTGCTGGTGTAGTGGGCGCGTTCGGGGGGCGGCGCTGTCGTTAGCGCATCTGACAGGCGCGCCAGATGCGCTCCGGGGTGGCGGGGGCGTCCATCGGTAGCGGGCCGTCGGCGGGCAGACCAGCGCGGCGGCGGGCGCTGGCCACCGCGTCGCGCACCGCCTCCCACACGCTGATGGCCAGCATGAACGGTGGCTCGCCCACCGCCTTGCTGCCGTACACGTTGTCCTCGCGGTTGGCCTTTGGCCACAGGTCGACGCGCCAGTGCGGCGGCAGGTCGCCCGCAGACGGGATCTTGTACGTGCTGGCGCCGGTGGTCCACAATTGGCCATCGGCGCGCCAGACCAGCTCCTCGGTGGTCAGCCACCCCATGCCTTGGATGAAGCCGCCTTCGATTTGGCCGATGTCGATCGCCGGGTTGATGCTGCGCCCCACGTCGTGCAAGATGTCCACCGCCAGCACGCGCAGCTCGCCCGTGAGGGTGTCGATGGCCACTTCGCTGCACGCGGCGCCGTGGGCGAAGTAATAAAACGGCCGCCCAGTCAGCGTGGTCTTGTCGTAGTGGATTTTGGGCGTGCGGTAAAAACCGTCGCTCCAGAGGGGAATGCGGTTGGCGTAGGCCTCGCGCACCACGTCGTCGAAGCGCCGACGCGCCCGGGGCGAGCGCACCCAGCCGCCCTCGAAGCGAACCTCGCCCGCGCCGCAGCCGTCCAGCCCGGCGACGAAAGCGGCCAGGTTGGCGCGCACACTGGCCGCGGCGTACTGGGCCGCGCGGCCGTTGAGGTCGGTGCCGCTGGAGGCGGCGGTGGCGCTCGCGTTGGGCACGCGCGCGGTGTCGCTGGCGCTGACGCGCACCCGCTCGAGCGGCACACCCAGCTCATCGGCCACGATTTGCGCCACCTTGGTGTGCAGGCCCTGGCCCATCTCGGTGCCGCCGTGGTTGACCAACACGCTGCCGTCGGTATAGACGTGCACCAGCGCCCCCGCCTGGTTGAACAGTGTGGCGGTAAAGCTGATGCCGAACTTGACCGGCGTCAGCGCCAGGCCGCGCTGGATGACGGGGCTGCGCGCGTTCCAGGCGGCAATCGCGGCGCGCCGCTGCGCATAACGGCAGCGCTCGGCCAGGGTGTCGATGAGGGGGCGCAGGATGTCGTCCTCCACCCGCATCTGGTAGGGCGTCGTGTCGCGCCGAGCGGGCAGCGGGTTGCTGCCGGTGGGCAGCGGCGCCGTCCAGACCGGGGCGGGGGCGTCGTCGTATAGGTTGAGACGGCGCACGTCCAGTGGATCGCGCCCCAGGTGGCGGGCGATGTCGCCGAGGATGGTTTCGATCGCCACCATGCCCTGCGGGCCGCCGAAGCCCCGAAAGGCGGTGGCGCTTTGTTTGTTCGTGCGGCAGCGGTAGCTGTGCAGCGCCACGTGCGGCACGAAGTAGGCGTTGTCGCTGTGAAACACGGCGCGGTCGGCCACCGGGCCCGAAAGATCGGCCGAGAAGCCGCAGTCCACGAACATCGACAAATCGAGTCCCAGGATGCGACCCTCATCGTCGAAGCCGACGGCGTAGTCGTAGGTAAACGGATGGCGCTTGCCGGTGATGAGGATGTCGTCGCCGCGATCCAGCCGCAGCTTGACCGGTGCGCCCACCTTGTGCGCGGCCAGCGCGGCCCAGACCGCGACGTGGCCGGCCTGCGTTTCCTTGCCACCGAAGCCGCCGCCCATGCGTCGGCACTCCACCCGCACCTGGTGGTTGGCCAGCCCCAGCGCGTGGGCCACCCAATGTTGCACCTCGCCCGGGTGTTGGGTGCTCGACAGCACCATCCACTGGTCCTGCTCCTGTGGGATGGCCAGCGCCACCTGGCCTTCCAGGTAGTAGTGCTCCTGCCCGCCAACGGCAAACGAGCCGGTCAAGCGGTGCGGCGCCTGCGCGATGGCGGCGGCCGCGTCGCCGCGCCGCACGTGCACCGGCGGCAGCACATACTGCCGCTGCGCATGGGCGGCGCGCGCATCGAGCACGGCGGGCCAGGGGTCGATGCGCGCCTGCACGGCGCGTGCCGCGGCCCGCGCCGTCGTGACGTCGCGCGCCACCACCAGCCCCAACACCTGGCCCGCGTACTGCACGGTGTCTTGCGCCAAGATCGGTTCGTCGTGCGCGAACGCGGCCAGTATCGGGTCGCCGGGGATGTCAGCGGCCGTCACGACGGCCAGCACACCGGGCATGGCCAGCGCGGTGGCCGTCTCCAGCCCCCACAGCCGCCCATGCGCCACCGGCGACAGAATCGGGGCGGCGTAGCAGGTGCCGCGCGGCTCGGGCAGGTCGTCCACATAGGGCGCCAGCCCCTCGACCTGCGCCCGAGCGCTTTCGTGCGCGACGCTGCGCCCGCACGCGGTGGAAGCGGGTGTGTCCAGGAGCAGCGGGGCGTTCATGTGCGTGCCTCCACCACGGCTTGCGCCAGCGTGTGCCAGGGGTCGGGCTCGTCTAGCCGGATTGGCATGTCGGGCGCTGGGTCGGCGCTTTGCAACCAGGTGCGCCAGAGCAAGCTGCCCAACAGCGCGCGCCGGTACTCGGCGCTGGCGCGTCCGTCGCTCAGCGGTTCAAACTCGGCCTGCAACACCTCGGCGGCGGCGCGCACCGTCTGGGCGCACCAGGGTTGGCCGCGCAAGGCGGCCTCGGTGCGCCGTGCGCGTGCCGGTACCGCGGCCACGCCGCCCGCGCCGATGCGCACCTCGGCAACCCGCCCTTCGCGGTCGCGCCACAGCGCGACGGCCAGGCACACGGCCGAGATGTCGTCCTCGAAGCGCTTGGAAACCTTGTGCGCGACCACATCGGGCAGCGCGCTGCCGTCGCCGAGCGCCACCTCCACGTAGCCCACGATTTCGTCGGGGGCCAAGTCGGTCTGGCGATAGCCGCGGTAGAAATCCTCCAGCGGCAGCCGGCGCTCCGCGATCGCCGATCCATCCCAGCGCAGCAAAACGACCGCAGCCCCCAGAGCGATCAGCAGCGGCATCGAGTCGCCGATCGGCGAGCCGTTGGCCACGTTTCCCCCCAGCGTGCCGCCGTAGCGGATGGGCTGACCCGCGAAGCGCTCGAAAAACCCCTGCAGCGTCGGCCAGTGCCGCTGCAGCGCCGCGAAGGCATCGTGCAGGGTGGCTGCAGCGCCGATGCGCAGCACCTGGGTGCCGTCGGTGTCGCGCACCGACTCGATGCGCTGCAAGGCCGCGCAACGCGTCACATCCAGCACCTGCGGCAGCCGTTGGCGCTGCTGGGTGATCCACAGGCCAGCGTCGGTCGTGCCCGCCACCAGCCGCGCCTGCGGCCAGCGCGCGCGGGCGATCAACAGGTCACGCAGCTCGCGCGGGGCCCAGTAGGCGGCTGCGGCGTCGGAGGCGGGGTCGGCGTCGGCCTCCTCGCGGGCCGCCTCGGCCAGCAGGGCGTCCAGCGCGGCCTCGTCGACCGCGGCCGGGGGCAGGGCCGTCATCGCCTGTGCGGCGTCCAGAATGGGGCGGTAACCGGTACAGCGGCACAAATTACCGGACAGCGCTTGCAGGGCCTCTTCGCGCGTGAGGGGGTGCGTGAGGGGGCTGTCCGGCCCCCGTCGTTGATAGCGCACAAACAGGCTCATGACGAAGCCCGGGGTGCAAAAACCGCACTGCGTGCCGTGCGCGTCCACCAGCGCCTGCTGCACGGGGTGCAGGGCGCCGTTTCGAGTGATCAGCGGGTCTCGCGTCAGGTCTTCGGCGGTCCAGACGGCGCAACCATGCGCGGCGTGCGCCAGGCGGATGCAGCTGTTGAGCGCGCGCCAACGCAAGGTTCCGTCCGGCGCCCGATCGGCCACTGCCACCGTACACGCGCCGCAGTCGCCGCTGGCGCACCCCTCCTTGACGCTGGTCAGCCCCAAGTCTTCGCGCAGCAGGGCGAGCAGGGTGCGGTCCGGTGGCACGTCGGTCAGGCGCCGCAGCCGTCCGCGGTGCACCAGCGTCAACGTTGGCGGGCGAGGTGGGGTGGCGTCGCACACGTTCATGGGCGTCAGGGTACGCCCGACGGGCGCAAGTGTCATACGATTCGGGTTATGACCGTCATAAACGCCGAGGTATGTCACGTCCGCTTCCGTGGGACAGCATCGACATCCATCTGATCCGGGTGTTGTATACGGTGCTGACCGAACGCAGTGTCACGCGCGCCGCCGTCCGTCTGGGCATGCACCAGCCGGCGGTGAGCGCCGCGCTGCGCCGCTTGCGGCGGCTGACGGGCGATGCACTGCTCGTGCGTGCCGGCTCGGGCATGGTGCCCACGGCCGTCGCGCAGCGCATGATCGCGCCGGCGGCCGAAATCCTGCGCCAAACGGAGACAATGCTGGCGGGCGCGCGCGCGTTCGACCCCGCGCACGGCACGCACACCTTCGCCATCGCGGCCAGCGACTATCTCGACCCGTGGTTTTTGCCGCGGTTGGTGGCACACATCAAGGCCAGCGCGCCGCTGGCGCGCGTGGATATCCAGCCCCTGTCGGGCGAAGCCGACTACCGGTATCGCCTCGCCCAGGGCGAGGTGGACGTGGTGATCGGCAACTGGCCGCATGCGCCGGATGACCTGCACCAAGGGCGGCTGTTCGGGGATGAGGTGGTGTGCCTGGTCTCGACCCGGCACCCGGCACTGCGCCGGGGCTGGACGCTGACCGAGTGGCTGCAGGCCGAACACGTGGCCCCCACTCCGATGGCGCCTGGCGCACGCGGCGTGATCGACGACCACCTCGCGCAGCAGGGGTTGACCCGCAACATCGTGGTGCGTTGCCCGCACTTCGGGCTGATTCCGGCCATGGTCAGCCAGAGCCTGCTGGTGCTGACCACGGGCCGCCAGTACTGCCAGCGCTTCGTGGACACGCTGCCGGTGGCGATCGTGGCGCCACCGTTGCGGTTTCCGCGGCTGCTGTACTACCAGCTCTGGCACGAGCGCACGCACGCCTCGCCCGCCGCGCAATGGCTGCGCCAGGCCATCCGCGATGTCGCGGCGGGTCTGTGCGACCCGGCGCGCGAGGGCCAAACCCCGTTACCATCCGCACCTTCGCGTGCGCAGACCGTGGCGCGCGAATCTGCCTTCCGATCCACCGGCCCCGATACCGCGCCATGAGCCCTCCGCCGCGACTGCAACTGCACCACATCACCAAGCGCTACCCCGGCGTGGTGGCCAACGACGGCGTCTCGCTGGAGGTTCAGCCGGGCAGCATCCATGCCGTGTTGGGCGAAAACGGCGCGGGCAAGTCCACCTTGATGAAAATCATCTACGGCGCAGTGCAGCCCGACGACGGTGCCGTGCTCTTCAACGGCCGCCCGGTGCACGTGCGCAACCCGCAAGAGGCACGCGCGCTGGGCATCAGCATGGTGTTTCAGCACTTCAGCCTGTTCGAGACGCTGACCGTGGCCGAGAATGTCTGGCTCGGGCTCGACGCGGCCCTGTCGCTGCGCGAGGTGAGCGAGTCCATCGAGGTCAAGGCACGCGAGTACGGGCTGGAGATCGATCCGCGGCGGCCGGTGCACACGCTCTCGGTGGGCGAGCGCCAGCGCGTCGAGATCGTGCGCGCCCTGCTGACGCAGCCGCAGTTGCTGATCTTGGACGAGCCGACGTCCGTGCTCACGCCGCAGGCGGTCGAGCGCTTGTTCGGCGTGCTGCGCCAGCTCGCCAGCGAAGGCTGCAGCATCCTCTACATCAGTCACAAGCTGCACGAGATCCGGGCCCTGTGCGACACCTGCACCGTGATGCGTGGCGGGCGCGTGACGGGTGTGTGCGACCCGCGTCAGGCGAGCAATGCCGAGCTGTCGCGGCTCATGATCGGCAGCGAGCCCCCCGCGCTGCCGCCGCACCGCGCGGCCAGCGGCGACGTCGTACTGGACGTTTGCGCGCTGACCCTGCCCAGCAGCGAGCCGTTTGGCACCGACTTGCAGGCGGTCGATTTGCAGGTGCGTGCGGGCGAAATCGTCGGTATCGCCGGGGTGTCGGGCAATGGTCAGCGCGAGTTGCTTGCCGCCTTGTCCGGCGAGGTCACGGCGGCGCCGCCCGGCTCCATCCGCTTGGACGGGCGCGACATCGCGCGTCTGGGGCCAGGTCCGCGGCGACGCCAGGGCCTGCATTTCGTGCCGGAAGAGCGCCTCGGGCGCGGCGCCGTGCCTTCCATGGGGCTGGCGCACAACCTGCTGCTGACGCGGCGCGAGGCCGTGGGCCCCGCGGGTTGGCTGCACCTGGGGGCGCTGCGGGCGCAGGCGCGCGACCTCATCGAGCGTTACCGGGTCAAAGCCGCGGGGCCGGATGCCGCCGCGCAGTCGCTGTCGGGCGGCAATCTGCAAAAGTTCATCGTCGGGCGCGAGATCGACGCGCGCCCGCGCGTGTTCATCGTCGCGCAGCCCACGTGGGGGGTGGACGTGGGGGCCGCGGCGCAGATCCGCGCCGAGATCGTCGCCCTGCGCGAGGCCGGGTGCGCGGTGCTCGTCGTCAGCGAGGAGCTCGACGAGCTGTTCGAGCTGTGCGACCGGCTGTATGTGATGGCGCGCGGTCGGCTGTCGCCGCCGTTGACGGTGGCGCAAGCCACCCCCCAGCGCGTGGGCGAGTGGATGTCGGGCCTGTGGCCGCAGGCGCCAGAACCGGTGCAGGAGGGGCAGCATGCTGCGGCTTGAGTTGCGTCCCCAGCCGTCGGCCGCATGGAGCGCGGCGTCGCCGCTGCTGGCGCTGGCCATCACCGTGGTCATCGGCATGGCGCTGTTTGCGGCGCTGGGCAAGGATCCCGTGGCCGGTCTGCGGGTGTTTTTTTGGGAGCCGATGCGAGACGCCCGCGCCTGGAGCGAGCTGCTACTCAAGGCCACACCGCTGCTGCTCATCGGCCTGGGACTGGCGATCGGGTTTCGCTCGAATGTCTGGAATATCGGTGCCGAGGGGCAGTTCATCATCGGTGCCGTGTTCGCCAGCGGCACGGCGCTGGCGCTGGCCGGGGCCGCTTGGCCAGTCTGGCCCGTGGTGCTGCTGGCCGGTGTGGTCGGCGGCTGGCTCTGGGCCGCGATCACGGCGCTGCTGCGCGACCGCTTTCACGCCAACGAAATCCTGGTCAGCCTGATGCTGGTCTACGTGGCGGTGCAGGTGCTCAACTACCTGGTCTATGGGCCGTGGAAAGACCCGATGGGGTTCAACTTTCCGCAGACGCAACGCTTCGACCCGCAGGCGATGGTGCCGCGCCTGTACGCCGGACTGCGACTGCATTGGGGCCTGGTGATGGCCCTGGTGGCGGTGGTAGCGGTGTGGGTGTTTCTGTTTCGTACGCGCGCCGGGTTTGCGCAGCAGGTGGGGGGACTGGCGCCGGCGGCGGCGCGCTATGCGGGGTTTTCGTCGCGGCGCGCGCTGTGGGTGGCCATGGGCGTGACGGGTGCGCTCGCCGGTCTGGCCGGTGCGCTGGAGGTGGCGGGGCCGGTGGGCCAGCTCACGCCCCATGTGCCGGTGGGATATGGGTTTGCGGCCATCATCGTCGCGTTCGTGGGTCGTCTGCATCCGCTGGGCATCGTCGGCTCGGCGCTGCTCATGAGCCTGTTCTACATCGGTGGTGAGCTCGCCCAGTCGCGGCTGGGGCTGCCCAAGTCGATCACCGGCGTCTTTCAGGGCCTGTTGCTGCTGACGTTGCTGGCCTGCGACACACTGATCCACTACCGTCTGCGTTGGAGGAAGGGCTGATGGAAGCGCTGGCTCTGCTGATCGCGGCCACGCTCAACGCCGGCACCGTGTTGGCGATTGCGGCGCTGGGCCTGCTCATCAACGAGAAGGTGGGCGTCGTCAACCTGGGGGCCGAGGGCTTGATGCTGTGCGGGGCCTTGGCCGGTTTCGCCGCCGTGGTGCACCTGGGGGTGCACCCGGTCGGGTTTTTGGCCGGCATGGGCGTGGCGGCGCTGCTGTCGTTGCTGTTTGGCTGGCTGGTCATCTACCTCAACACCAACCAGTACGCCACCGGCCTGGCGCTGAGCCTGCTGGGCGCGGGGCTGTCGGCGTTTGCCGGGCAGCCCTACACCCAGTACAAACTGCCAGAGCTGGTGGCACCGGCGGTGCCGCTGCTGGCCGATCTGCCGTTCATTGGCCCGGCGCTTTTTCGGCAGCACGTGCTGGTCTATGGCGCCATCGCGCTGGCGCTGGCGTTGGTGTGGCTTTTCGATCGCACGCGCACCGGGCTGGTGCTGCGCAGCGTGGGCGAAAGCCCTGAATCGGCGCATGCGCTGGGCTATCCCGTGCGCCGCATCCGGCTGCTGGCGGTGGTGCTGGGGGGCGCGCTGTGCGGGCTGGCGGGGGCCTACGTGTCCACCGTCTACACCCCGCTGTGGGTGGAAGGCATGATTGCGGGCAAGGGCTGGATCGCGCTGGCGCTGACCACGTTTGCCACTTGGCGACCGGCACGGGTTTTGCTGGGGGCTTACCTGTTCGGTGGGGTGACGATGCTGCAATTCCACTTGCAGGGCATGGGGGTGGCGGTGCCCAGCCAGTTCTTGACCATGCTGCCGTACCTGGCCACCATCGTGGTGCTGGTGCTCATCTCGCGCTCGCCCCTGTGGATTCGCACCCACATGCCGCAGTCGCTGGGCAAACCGTTTCATCCTGGGTCGTGAAGATCGCCCATTTTTTCTCAAGGAGTGTTTCCATGATCGATATGCGCAAACGCGAATGGCTCAAGACCGCCGCCAAGGCAGCGGCGCTGGGGTTGGTGGCCGGCTCGGCGCTGGTGGGCTGCGGCAAGAAGGAAGAAGCCGCCAAGGCGCCAGCCCCGGCGCCGGCCGCCGAGGCACCCAAGCCCCAGCCGCTCAAGGCCGCCTGGGTGTACGTGGGCCCGGTGGGTGACGCTGGCTGGTCGTTCGCGCACGACCTGGGTCGCAAAGCCGTCGAGGCGCACTTCGGCGACAAGGTGCAAACCACCTTCGTCGAGAGCGTGCCCGAAGGGGCCGACGCCGAGCGCGTCATCCGCGACCTGGCGGCGCAGGGCAACAAGATCATCTTCGCCACCTCATTCGGCTACATGGAGCCGATGCTCAAGGTGGCCAGTGAATTTCCAGACGTCAAGTTCGAGCACGCCACTGGCTACAAGACCGCCGACAACATGCGCGTCTACGACGCCAGCTTTTATCAGGACACGTACATGGCCGGCATCATCGCCGCGCACATGACCAAGACCAACACGTTGGGCTTCGTCGGCTCCTTCCCCATCCCCGAGGTGCTGCGCAACATCAACGCCTTCGTGCTGGGCGCGCAGAGCGTCAAACCCAACATCAAGCTCAAGGTGGTGTGGGTCAACAGCTGGTTCGACCCGCCCAAGGAGACCGAGGCCGCCCAGAGCCTGATCAACCAGGGTGCCGACGTGCTGTTGCAAAACACCGACTCCACCGCTGTGCTACAGACGGCCGAGAAGAACGGCAAATACGCCTTCGGCTGGGACAGCGACATGAGCAGCTTCGGTCCGAAGGCACACCTGGCGTCGGCCGTGGTCAACTGGGGGCCATACTACATCCAAGCGGTGCAGGAAGTGCTCGACGGCACTTGGCAGGGTAACAAGCGCACCATCTGGGGTGTCAAGGAAGGCCTCAACGACCTGATCAAGATCGCCGACGTCGTGCCGGAGGAGGCCAAGAAGAAGGTCGAGGAGGTCAAGGCCGGCCTCAAGAGCGGCGAGTTCGAGGTCTTCACCGGCCCCATCGTCGACAACACCGGCAAGGAAGTGCTGGCCAAGGGCGTCAAGGCCGATCAGGCCTGGAAAGACCAGGTCAACTTCTTCGTCAAGGGGGTCGAGGGCAAGGTGCCGTCGGGTAAGTGATGGTCGAGCGCGACCATTGGTGGCCGGTGGCGCTGGCCAGCGCCGTGGGCCCCACGCCGCTGTCGTGCTGGCTGCTGGGCGAGCCATTGGTGCTGTGGCGCGATGAGGCGGGCGCGATGCAGGTCTTGGCCGACCGCTGCCCCCACCGCGGCGCGCGGCTGTCGCTGGGTGCCGTGGTGCAGGGCCAGCTGCAGTGTCCCTACCACGGTTGGCGCTTCGACGGGGCGGGCCGATGTCGCGCCATTCCCGCCTTGCCGGCGTTTATCCCGGCACCAGCCCAAGCGGCGCACGCGTATGCCGCCTGTGAGGCCCACGGCATGGTCTGGGTCTGTCTGGGTCAGCCCCGCGTGGCGCTGCCGGCGCTGCCAGACCTGCCGCCGCGCTGCGTCGCGCACGGCCCGTTCGACGTGGCCACGAGCGCTCCACGCGTGGTGGAGAACTTTCTGGACACGGCGCACTTTGCCTTCGTGCACGACGGCTGGCTGGGCGAGCCCGCGCATGCCGACGTTCCCCCTTACGCGGTTTCGCACACGCCCGACGGGCGGCCATTCGTCGCCGACTACCCGGCCTGGCAACCGCGGGCGAGCGCGGGTGCGCAGCAGGGAGCCTGGGTGCGCTACCGCTACGAGGTGCTCAGTCCTTTTGCGGCGATGTTGCAGAAGCGCCCCGACGGTGACGGACCCGCCGATGCCTACGTGCTCTGGGTCTGCCCGATGCAGGAGGAATCTTGCCGCGTCTGGTTCGTGCAACACACCACCGATTTCGACACCCCAGACGAGTCCCTGCGCACTTTCCAGGCGATGATCTTCGCCCAGGACCAACCGATTCTCGAGTCGCAAACGCCCAAGCGCCTGCCGCTGTATGCGGGCGGCGAAGCCATGTGTGCCGCCGATCGCTTGAGCGCGGCCTATCGGCGGTATCTGCGTGACACCGGTATCGCGTATGGTGTTTGTTGACGGAGCCGACCATGGATTCAGCCGCCCTTGCCGAGCCCGACATCGCGTTCGACCGCATTCCGGCGCAGCGTCTGCCCGCGCTGCTGCGCTCGGCGCCCAAGGCCGAACTGCACTTGCACATCGAAGGTACGCTGGAGCCGGAGCTGATGTTCGCGCTGGCGCAGCGCAACGGCGTGACGCTGCCGTACGCGAGCGTGCAGGACGTACGCGCGGCGTACGCGTTTACCGACTTGCAGAGTTTTCTGGACCTGTACTACGCCGGCGCTGGGGTGTTGCGCACGGCGCAGGATTTTTACGACCTGGCGTGGGCCTACTTCCAGCGCGCGGCCGCCGACGGCGTGGTCCATGCCGAATGTTTCGTCGATCCGCAGACGCACACGGCACGCGGCATCCCGATGGCCGTGCTGTTCGAGGGATTGGTCGCGGCGCAGCGCCGCGCGCAGACCGAACTCGGGCTGTCGGTGCAGTGGATTTTGTGCGTGCTGCGTCACCTCAGCGAAGACGATGGGTTGACGATGCTGGAAGCCGCGCTGCCGTACCGCGAACACTTCATCGGCCTGGGGCTCGACTCCAGCGAGCGCGATCACCCTCCGCGCCAGTTCGTTCGCGTCTTCGAGCGTGCCCGCGCACTGGGGCTGCACGTCGTGGCCCACGCAGGTGAAGAGGGGCCGCCAGACTACATTTGGCAAGCGCTCGACCTGTTGCAGGTGCAGCGCATCGACCACGGCGTGCAGGCGCTGCACGACCCCGCCCTGATGCAGCGGCTGGCGCGCGAGCGCGTGCCGCTGACGGTGTGCCCGCTGTCCAATATCAAGCTGTGCGTCTATCCCGATTTGACACGGCACCCCTTGGGTCGGCTGCTGGATGCCGGTTTGTGCGTGTCGGTGCATTCGGACGACCCGGCCTACTTTGGCGGCTACGTGGGCGACAACCTGGTGCAGACCGTGGCCGCGCTGGGCCTGAGCGCGCGTCAGGCGTGGCGCTTGTTGGCCAACGGGTTCGAGGCCGCGTTCATCGACGAGCCGACCCGCGCGCGCTACCTGCAGCGGCTCCATGCCGCGTTTGCCGCCGC
>NZ_CALIND010000139.1:0-4405 GCF_938045175.1 uncultured Tepidimonas sp. | reverse complement strand
GAGGTCAACACCTGCTTGGGGTCGCCTTCCTCTTCGATGCGCCCTTGGTGCAAAAAGACGACGTGGTTGGAGACCTCACGCGCAAAGCCCATTTCGTGCGTCACGACGACCATGGTGCGGTGCTCCTCGGCCAGGCCCTGCATCACGCGCAGCACCTCTTGCACCAGCTCCGGGTCGAGCGCGCTGGTGGGTTCGTCGAACAGCATCACCTCGGGCTCGACCGCCAGCGCCCGGGCGATGGCCACGCGCTGCTGCTGCCCGCCGCTCATGTGCGCGGGGTAGCGGTCCTCCACGCCCTTAAGGCCCACACGTTCCAGGTATTTGCGCGCGATGGCCACGGCTTGATCGCGCGGTACCTTGAGCACATGCACCGGCACCTCGATGATGTTTTGCAGCACGGTCATATGACTCCAGAGGTTGAAGTTCTGGAACACCATGGCCAGCCGGGTACGCAGCCGCTGCAGTTGGACAGGATCGGCCGCCTGTAACTCGCCGTCCGCCGCGGGCTTGAGGCGTAGCTCCTCGCCCGCAACGACGATGCGCCCCGCATGGGGCTTTTCCAGCAGGTTGATGCAGCGAAAAAAGGTGCTCTTGCCAGACCCGGAGCTGCCGATGATGCTGATGACGTCGCCGGCGCGCGCCGTCAGCGACACCCCTTTGAGCACCTCGTGGCCGCCATAGCGCTTGTGGATATCTTCGACCTGGAGTTTGATGGGGGCGTTGCTCATGGAAATCGTTCGATCGTGGGGCGTTGCATCACTCGGACAACAGATTGCCGGTGCGCACCGGCCGGTGGCCCGCCACTTTGGCCACCGTCAAACCGGCGGGGGCGTAGCGTTCTCGCGTACGGGCGTACAGTACGCCACCCTGCGCGGTGCGCAACAGGGCTGTCTGGCCAGAGAGCGGGTCGATGATCTCGGCAACGAGCGCACCGGGCGACAGCACCGTGCCCACCTCGGCATGGAAAGCGATCACGCCGGGGCAGGGGGCCTTGAGCGTTTCCGATCCGGCCAGCGGCGTGGGGACGAAGCGCGGCTCGGGAACCGGGCCGGGGTCACCCGCGATGACGCCGAGATGCTGCAGGTAGCGCCAGATGGCGTCGGCGTCGCGCTCGGCCCAGGCGTGGCCGACGTCCGCTTCGCCGCGCAGCTCGACCGTCGCGCTGGCGCAAGCCTGCGGCAACGGCACCTCGATGCCGTGCGCCGCTAACCGCGCCGCCAACTGTGACCACAGCCCGGAGAGCTGCTCGTCGAACGGCTGGCCACCCGCGCCGTAGTCGGCCACCAGCACGGTCTGCGCGCCCAGCCAGCAGGCCAGTGGTTCGAGCGGCGGCCAGCACGCGGTTTCGCTGTACAGGTGCAGCACGGCCTCGGCGTCGCAGTGCAAATCGAGCACGACGTCGGCATCGGCCGCCAGGCGATACAGCGTCAGCCGCAAGCCTTCGAGTTCGGTCAGCGGCGTCTGCTCGGACAACCAATCGAGCACCGCAGCGCGCACCATGGCCACGTTCTTGTCGAGGTCCGAGCCCAGCTCGCGACCCACTCGCTCGAACGCCACTTGCGCCAGATCGGGGTAGGACCGGTTGAAATTCTCGGAGGTGTTGAGCTCGAACCGCCCCATGGGCCGGTGATCGATGCGCTGGGCCAGCCCGATCGGGTTGGCCACCGGCACCAGCACCACCTGCCCCAAAACCTGCCCGGATCGCTCAGCCTTCATCAGGCGCTCACGCAAGTGGTGCGCGACCAGCATCCCTGGCAGCTCATCCGCATGCAGGCTGGCCTGGATATACACCTTGGGGCGCGCTGCTGCCACGCCGTAATGCAGGCTGGTCAGCGTGCGCGTGCTACCGAGGCTGGTGCAGGGCAGGGTATGGTGACGGGCGTCCATTCAGGTTCGGCGGGGCGCCAAATGGGCCAAAAAGCGTCGTTCGGCCCACTTGAACAAGCCCACCAGCATGAAAGTGATCGAGAGATAGATGGCCGCCGCGAACAGGTAGGCCTCGAACGGCAAATAAAAATCGGAATACACGCGGCTGGCCGCCGCCGTCAGGTCCAGCATCGCCGGTACCGTACTCGCCAAGCTGGTGCTGTGCAGCATCATGACGACTTCATTGCTGTACGCGGGTAGCGTTCGCCGCAGCGCGCTGGGCATGACGATACGCCACAATACCTGCCGCGGCGACATACCCATGGCACGTGCGGCCTCGATTTCGCCGGCCGGGGTTTCGCGGATGGCACCTGCCAGCATCTCGGCGGTGTAGCCGGCCGTATTGAGCGCAAACGCGAGCAGGGCACAGAAAAACGCGTCTTTGAACCAGGTCCATGGCCAAATGGCATCCCAGCGGGCCTGCACCCATTCCAGTTGGGCGATGCCGTAATAGATCATGTACACCTGGATCAACAACGGCGTGCCACGGATCACGTAAGTGTAGCTGCCTACCAACCAACGCAGCCAGCGATAGCGGCTATTGAGCGCCAGCGCCAAGAATAGCGCCAATGTCGCCCCAAAAGCAAGCGACGACAGCAACAGCTTGAGTGTGGTGGCCAGGCCCTCGCCGTACAACTGCAATTGGGCCGGCTCAAAAATCACAGACCAGTTCACGATACCCCATCCGGCCGATCAGCCTTGCCACGATGAGACGCGGCGCACGCCAAGACTGAACCGTTCGTTGAGCCAACGCAGGGCTCGCAACGAAATCGATGTGTAAACCAAAAACAGCCCGGCCACGAAGACGAAGAAGAAAATCGGCTCACGCGTGGCTGCGGACGCCTGTTTGGCCAGATACGTCATATCCTGCAACCCTATCAAACTGACGAGCGCAGTGCTTTTGATGAGTACCAACCAATTGTTGGTAAAGCCAGGCAGGGCGTAGCGAACCATTTGTGGCAGTGTGATGCGAATGAACGTTTGCAGCCGCCCCATGCCAAACGCCCAGGCCGCCTCCATCTGTCCACGAGGAATGGCCAGAATCGCGCCACGAAATGTCTCCGTCATGTATGCGCCATAGATGAAGCCGATGGTGCCCACGCCCGCGACGAAGGGGTTGATGTCGACGGCTTCCGTGTGGCCCAGCGTCTCGAGCAAATGCGTCAGGCCAATGGTGCCGCCGTAGAAAACGAGCAGCATCAGCACCAGTTCTGGGACGCCACGCACCACAGTGGTGTACACCGTGGCCAACGCCGAGAGAACAGGATGTCCAGACAATTTGGCCGACGCCCCCAGCAACCCCAAAACGATCGAGACAGCCAGGGACAACAGAGACACCGCCACGGTGAGCAGCGCCCCCTCCAAGATGCGAGGAATATAGTCGAGCATCGGTGCAACGAAAAACGCGCCGCACCGGTTCGACACCGGGCGACGCGCCCTTCACTCCGTTCGATTATTTGCCGTACGGATCGAAGTCGAAGTATTTCTTGGCGATCTTGTCATAGGTACCGTCGGCGCGGATCGCCTTGATCGCGGCATTGATATCGGCCTTGAGCTTGTCTTGGCCCTTGCGCATCGCCACACCGGCCCCATAGCCGAAGTATTTCGGATCGTACAGCTCGGGACCAACGAAGCCGTAGCCCTTGCCCTCGGGTTTGCGCAGGAAGCCACCCTGTACCTCGACCTTGTCGGCGACCGTGCCATCCAGGCGTCCGGCTTTGATGTCGAGATAGACCTGGTCTTGCGCCTCGTAGGGGATGACCTGCACACCGGCGGGTTTGAGCTCGCCCATGGCGTATTTCTCTTGCGTGCTGCCCTTGAGCACGCCGATTTTCTTGCCCTTGAGCGACGCGGGGCCGCTGTAAGGCGTGCCTTCCTTGACGACGATGCCGCTGGGGGTGTTGTAATACTTGTCCGAGAAGTCGACCACCTTTTTGCGCTCGTCGGTGATCGACATCGAGCTGATGATGACGTCGTACTTGCGCGCCATCAGACCCGGGATCATGCCGTCCCACACTTGCTCGACATAGACGCACTTGCGGTTGAGCTTGGCGCAGATGGCTTCGGCGATGTCGACGTCGAAGCCCGTGGGCTTGCCATCGGGGGTTTTGTAGGTGAAGGGCTCGTAGGTGGGATCGATGGCGACCTTGAGCTCGTTGCTCTGGGCCTGGACAGTACCCGTGGCCAAGGCTGCGGCAAGCCCAATGGCGTGCAGAACGTGACGACGATTCATGAAGATGTCACCAGGGTAGTCGAACATATCAAGCATTGTAGGGGCTACCAAGAGTGAAGGCCGGCTATGGTTTACCCGCGGAGCTCCCTGACTGATGACTTAACATAATACAAATTGTAGAACTTTTGAATCACGATTCCCGGGCGCGCTCACGCGCCCGCAGCGCCTGGCGCAGCGCACCCCACAGTGACCAGACCAGCAGCGCGCCACAGGCCAGCATGAAGCCCAAGCTGATCGGGCGCTCGA
>NZ_CALIND010000138.1:0-4217 GCF_938045175.1 uncultured Tepidimonas sp. | reverse complement strand
GCGCGTGCCGCTGGGGGTGACGTGTTCGTTTTTGGTCACGGCACCCAGGGTGGACACGGTCGCGCTGACGTTGCTGTGGTCGCTGTTTGGCTGGCAGATCGCGGCGGTGTAGTTGGCGTTTGGTATGCTGCTGGGCGTGGTGTCGGGCTTGATCATTGGCGCACTGGGGCTGGAGCGCTACTTGGAAGACTGGGTGCGTGACATGCCCTCGGTCTCGGCGGAGGTGGCGCTGGAGTCGCTGACCTGGGCCGAGCGGGTGGCGGCTGGTCTGGAGGCGGTGCGCACCGTGGTGGGCAAAGTCTGGCCCTACGTGGTGGTGGGCATCGGGGTGGGGGCGGGCATCCACGGCTATGTGCCGCAGGACTGGCTGGCCAGCTTCATGGGGCGCGACGCGGCGTGGTGGTCGGTGCCGGCGGCGGTGCTGCTGGGGGTGCCGATGTACGCCAACACCGCTGGCATTTTGCCGGTGATCGAGGCGCTGACGGCCAAGGGGGCCGCCATGGGCACGGCACTGGCGTTCATGATGAGCGTGGTGGCGCTGTCGCTGCCCGAGATGATCATCTTGCGCAAGGTGCTCAAGCCGCGGCTCATCGCCACCTTCGTGGCCATCGTGGCCGCTGGCATACTGGCGGTGGGCTATTTGCTCAACGCGATTTTGTGACCCTTGGCTTCGGGTTATGTACAGCGACAGGAGACGGCAATGGGATCGGTGATTCGGCGCGGATGGCTGGCCCTGGTGGCCCTGGTGGCCGCTTGGGCAGCAGGGGCGGCGCAGGCGGTGGAAGTGCGCTTCGAACCCGTGGCCCCCAACGTTTACGCCTACATCGGCGATCTGGAAGGGCGCACCTACGACAACGAGGCCCTCAACGCCAACTTGGGCCTGGTCGTCACGCCGGTCGGGGCCGTGCTCATCGACAGCGGCCCGACCGCCCAGGTGGCGCGCAAGATCGAGGCGGCCGTGCGCGCGGTGACGCCGCAGCCCATTCGCTGGGTCATCAATACGGGGGGGCAAGACCACCGCTGGCTGGGCAACGGATATTTTCGTGAGCGCGGCGCCGAGATCATCGCCCACCGCAGCGCCGAGGCCGACATGAAAGCGCGCGCCCCGGAGCATCTGGCGGCCCTGCGCCCGGTGCTCAAAGAACGCCTGGACGGTACCGAGCCCGTACTGCCCACGCGTTGGTTGACCGAACCGGATACTCGGCTGGAGCTGGGCGGCACGGTGATCGAACTCAAGCACCGCGGCGGCGGGCACACCCCGGGCGATCTGCTGGTGTGGCTGCCGCAGACGCGTGTGCTGTTCAGTGGCGACGTGGTGTACGTCGATCGTATCCTCGGCCTGCACCCGGTCAGCCGCACCAAGGCGTGGTTGGAGAGTTTTGCCGTCATCGATGCGCTGCAGCCGGCGATCATCGTGCCCGGGCATGGCCGCGTCACCGATCTGGCCACCGCGCAGCGGGATACGCGCGACCTGCTGCGTGCCCTGCGCGCGCACGCGGCCAAGGCGTTGGAAGCGGGGGTGGACATCGGGGAGGCCGTACGGCGCTTCGACGCCCGGCCGTTCATGTATCTGAAGCACGCGGAGGTCTGGCTGCCGCAGCTGGTCAATCGCACCTATCTGGAAGTGGAACAGGAGTAAACGCCATGAAACACGTCAAAGTGCTCGGCAGTGGATGCGCGAATTGCCGCACCACGGTGGCCTTGATCGAGCAGGTCGCGCAAGCCAAGGGTGTGCCGATCCAGCTGGAGAAGGTGGAAGACATGCAGGCCATCGCCAGCCACGGGGTGATGCGCACGCCCGGCGTCGTCATCGATGGGCAGGTGGTGCATGCTGGGGGGGTCCCCAGCCGAGACAAGATCGAGCAATGGTTTGCGGCCTGATGAGGGAGTCCGATGGAGCCTCCGATTCACCGTTTTCATGAGCTGTTTGCCCAGCTCGGGCTGCCCAACAGCGCCCACGACATCGAGCGCTTCATCCAGACCCATGCCCCGCTGCCGATGCACGTGCCGCTGCCAGAGGCGCCGTTTTGGACGCCCGCGCAGGCCAGTTTTTTGCGCGAAGCGCTGCAAGCCGACGCCGATTGGGTGGAACTGGTCGAGCAGCTCGATGCCGCCTTGCGGGCCAAACCCGCTGCTGCGCAGGGGGCTTAGCCGCAAGGGCCGCGGCGCGTGCGTCAGACCCCGGGTTGCAAGGTGACGGCGACCTCGCGGATGTCTTCGCCACGGCGCAGCGTCACGCGCACGGTATCGCCGACGCGGTAGTCATCTAGACGCGCCAGCAGTTGCGCGACACTGGTCACCGGCTTGCCCTCCACGGCCACGATGACGTCACCGGGCACCAAGCCCTCGGCGCTGCGCGTGACGCCGCGCAGGCCGGCCTTGTCGGCCGCCGAGCCCGGGGTCACCCGCAGCACGAACACGCCTTCAATGCCGGTAAGCGCGCTCAAGCGCTCGTTGAGCGCTTCGTCGGCTTCGATGCCCAGCGCGGGCCGCACGTAGCGGCCGGTTTTGATGAGTTGCGGCACCACGCGCATCACCGTGTCCACGGGTACCGCAAAGCCGATGCCGGCCGATGCGCCCGATGGGCTGTAGATGGCGGTGTTGATGCCGATGAGGCGTCCCGCCGAGTCCAGCAGTGGACCGCCCGAGTTGCCAGGGTTGATGGCGGCGTCGGTCTGGATCAGGTGCTCGATGGGCGGGCCGCCGCGCTCGTTGGGCAGCGAGCGGTCCAACGCCGAGACGATGCCAGTGGTCAACGTCCAGTCCAGCCCGAACGGATTGCCGATGGCAAACACCTTTTGTCCTACCTTGAGGTCGTGGCTGGTGCCGATGGGCACCGGCGGTGGGCGCTTGAAGCCCACGCCGATGCGCAGCACCGCGATGTCGTGCGCCGGTGAGGCGCCCACGAGCGCGGCGGGATAGTCGCGTCCATCGGCCAGTTTGACCGTGGCCTGCGAGGCTCCTTCGATGACGTGGAAGTTGGTCACCACGTGGCCCGCGTCGTCCCAAATGAAGCCAGAGCCGGTGCCGCGCGGGACGGTAAAGACATTGCGCGTCCACACGTCCAGCACCCGCTGCGCGGTGGAGATGTAGACCACCGAGTCGCGCGACTTCTCGAACAGCTCGATCGTGGCCCGCTCATCGGCCGCCAGATCGCCGCGGGGTGTGACGGTGCGCGGTGCGCCGTCGCGCGGCGCCCACCACGACTCGACCAGCGGCAAGGCATGCCAGAGCACCATCAGGGCGGCAATGCTGGCCGTGATGAGCAACCAGCGGCCGACGAAGCCCGGGCCGCGGCGGGGCTGGGGGGAGGGAATCATGGGCGTTGAATCAGCTCGATCTTGTAGCCGTCAGGATCGGTGACGAAGGCGATGATCGTCGATCCCCCTTTGACGGGGCCGGGTTCGCGGGTGATGGCACCACCCGCGGCGCGGATGCGCTCACAGGCCGCTGCCACGTCGGGCACGCCGATGGCGATGTGGCCATAGGCGGTGCCCATTTCGTAGGATTCGACCCCCCAGTTGTAGGTGAGCTCGATTTCGGCCTGCCCGGGGTTGCCTCCGTCGTAGCCCAAGAATGCGAGGGTGTACTTGTACTCTGGATTGTCCGACGTGCGCAGCAGCTGCATGCCCAGTACCCGGGTGTAGAAGTCGATCGAGCGCTGCAGGTTGCCGACCCGCAGCATGGTGTGCAGGATGCGCATGTTCGTATCCGTCTCAGCGTTGCATGGGGTTACTGGATGCGGCCAAAGCTGGTGCGCAGCGGGTCGATGCCGCCACCCCCACCCTTGCCGCCACCGCCGCGGTTTTTGTTGCGGTTGCGCCGCCCGCGGTCGTTGAGCGCGTCGATGCCGGTGCGCAGCGGGTCGGGCTGGCGTGCCGGGGCGGGGCCTTGTGGGGGTTTGCGGCCCCCCTGCGGCGCTTGGCCGGCGCGGCCGTCGCGCGGCGCGCGGCTTGGGCCCTGGCCGGCGCCGTCTGGGCGGGGCTGACCCGGTTGTCCGCTGGCAGCGCCCGTGCCCTTGCCCTTGGCACGACGGCGCCGGTTGCGGTTGCGCCGCGCCTCGGGGTCGATACGGGTGCGCGCTTCGCCGTCGGCGGCCGGTTCGGCGCCGTCGTCATTGGCGTCGGTTGCGTCCTCGGCGTCGGGCGAGGGGGCCGCTCCCTTGGCTGCCGGGCTGGCCTTGCGGCTGCGCATGCGCTCGAGCATCTCGCGCCGCG
>NZ_CALIND010000137.1:0-19410 GCF_938045175.1 uncultured Tepidimonas sp. | reverse complement strand
GAGGGCTTTTTTGCGTCTCGTCGCGGCCGTGCACCTGATCGGCCGGTGGCTGGCCAAGCTGCGTCCAGCCGAGACCGGCGGCGCCAACCCGGCTCCGCTGTGGCTGCGGGCAGCTTGAAAATGAATATTTCAGGGGCGACTGCATAGTCGCGGGCACTCGAGATGTCCACACGCCGCTCTAGCACCGACTGCACCACGGGTGCCAGCGGAGCGTAGAGCGCGACCAAGCGCTGGGCAGGCAAATAGGGCACGATGCCCAACGTCAGGGACGGGTTGCCCTGTGCCCTTATCGCGGGGGCGGCCGCCATCAGCGCGGCGACTGCTGCCGCCTGAGATAGGGTACGCCGACGACGGTCGATCACGGGTTCATGCACGGTCGCGGCCTCCTGTCGCGCGCGTACTGGGCCATGGCTGGGGGTGTCTCGTGCCGCAGCAGCTTACGGCTCTCGTCACCAACCCCCCTTTTTTACCACACCCGCGGACTGAAGTCGGGGGCGTTGCGCAGCGCCACCGTCTCGCCCGACTGCGCTAACACCCAGAGCCCCGCAGTCTGTGCCGCCTCGACCGCATCCTCATCGACCACCATCCCGGCCACCGCACCTTGAATGCGCATGTCGGCATATTTGGGCAGCAGCCGCTTGAATTTGTTCATCCGTTCCACATGCCGCTCGACTTCCTCTTTGGTCAAGCGGCTTTTGCACTCGACCGCGACCGCGGTGTCGCCGTCGACCACCAAGAGGTCGATCTCGATCGCCTCGCCACCCCGACGCGAGGTCACGCGGCGATGGACCTCGCTGACATCGAGCCCGCGCGCGCGAAACAAGTCCACTAACGCAGGCTCGACCATCGCCTCGACGAACTCGCCCAGGCGGTTACCCAGGTCGCCAAAACGGCGTGAGAGGCTGTCGAAGCGCCCGAAGACTTCGCGCATCTTGCGGTCGGTCTCGCGCATCTGCGCTTCGGTTTCCTGGAACTTGCGGTCGGTTTCCTGAAACTTGCGGTCGGTCTCTTTGCTCTGGACGGCCAGCTCGGCAATCAGCGCCTTGATGTCGTCCCAACTCATTTCGGCGGACGTGGCACTCATGGAAAACTCTCCGTGGGCTTCAGGGCCGACATTATCGCGCCGGCCGCGCCCAAGAGACTACCGCAATGGACCGGGGGAAGTGGCTTTGTACGCCATGGCGTCTCGCCATGGCAAGCCCGTTGGGCTCGATAAGTGGCATTGGTAGGCGCGATTGGACTCGAACCAACGACCCCCACCATGTCAAGGTGGTGCTCTAACCAGCTGAGCTACGCGCCTGTCGTCGTCAACCATCGCAGCGATGCGTCGACAGAACCGAGAGTATAGCGCAAAAACGAGCCTTCACCGGGCATGCGTCAACGCCGCCAGACTTTTTGCACGCCAGCGACGTCCGACAGCACGGCCATGACCCGGCTGACCCGGGTGGCGTCGCTGACCTCGACGGTAAACGTCATCCACGCCACCCCCTTGACCGACTGCGTCTGCACGCCGATGACGTTGATCTTCTCGCGCGCGAACGCTTCTGAAATATCGCGCAGCAGGCCCTGGCGATCCTGGGCTTGCACGCCCACATCCACCGCGTAGGTGGGCGCGTGGGGCCCCGTGGATACCGCGCCTGACCACGCGACCTCGATGACCCGCCCGGGCTGTCGCCGCGCGAGTGCCTGAAAGTCGGGACAGTCGGCGCGATGGACGCTCACGCCCTTGCCGCGGGTCACAAACCCGCGGATCTCATCGGGTGGCGCGGGCTTGCAGCAGCGCGCCAGCGTCGTCATCAGCGAGCCCACGCCCATCACCAGCACCCCGCCTTGGGGCCCGGCGGTGCCGCTGCGCGCCTTTTTGAGCGGCAAGGTCTCGGGTGGCGTCACCGGCTCGGCCGGATGCAGGGCCTGCTCGACGGCGCGCAGGGTGAGCGCTTCTTTACCCACGGCCTCGAACAGCGCATCCGGGCTATCGAATCCCAACGCGAGGGCCAACTCCTCCAACTTGACGGCGGTTTTGCCCTCGCGCTGCAACAGCCGCTCGACCTGCTCGCGCCCGCGCGCGATGTTGTCGGCCGCCGCCTGCGCATTGAACCAGGCGCGCACCTTGGCCTTGGCGCGGTGGCTGACCAGGTAGCCCGCCTCGGGGTTGAGCCAGTCGCGCGACGGTCCGCCCTCTTTGGCAGCGATGATCTCCACCGTCTGCCCATTGGCCAAGGGGGTGTTGAGCGGCACCATCTGCCCGTCCACGCGCGCACCCCGGCAGCGGTGGCCCAGGTCGGTGTGCACGGCGTAGGCGAAGTCGACCGGTGTCGCACCCTGCGGCAGCTCGACGATCGCCGCCTGCGGCGTCAGCACGTAGATGTGATCGTCGAACAAGCCGTGCGACAGGCCGCTCAAGTCGCGCTGCCACGCCAGCAGTTGGCGCAGCACGGCAATCTTGGCGTCGTAGGACGAGGCGGCCGTCACGCCCGCGTACCCTTTGGTGCCGGCCTCTTTGTACGCCCAGTGGGCGGCCACGCCGTGTTCGGCGTGCTCGTGCATGGCGCGGGTGCGGATCTGGATTTCGAACGCGCGGCCCTGCTCGTCGCGCACCACGGTGTGCAGCGACTGGTAGCCGTTGGGCTTGGGCCGCGCGATGTAGTCGTCGAACTCCTCGGGCACGGGCTGAAAATGCTCATGCACCCAGGCCAGCACGCGGTAGCACTCATCGACCGTCTCGACGATCACGCGCAGCGCCCGCAAGTCATACAACTGGTCGAACGCCAGCCCCTTGCCGCGCATCTTTTTGACGATGCTGTAGATGTGCTTGGGGCGACCTTGCACTTGCGCCTGCAAGCCAAGCGCCGCCAGTTCGCGCTCTAGGTATTGGCGCACCTGCTCGACATGGCTTTCGCGCTCGACGCGCTTTTCGTCGAGCAAGCGGGCGATTTCTTTGTAGGTATCTGGCTCCAGAAAGCGAAATGCCAGGTCTTCCAGTTCCCACTTGAGCGGCCAGATGCCCAGTCGGTTGGCCAGCGGCGCAAACACGTGCAGCGACTCCGCGGCCAGCGCGGGGCTGGGCGGCTGCCGGGTCGCGGCGCAGTAGCGCAAGGTCTGCAAGCGCGAGGCCAGCCGCAGCAGCACCACACGCAGGTCGCGCGAGAATGCCAGCAGCATCTTGCGCACGTTTTCGGTCTGCGCTGCGGCGAGCGCCGAGGGTGCGCCACGCCCCGATCCCGACGGGGTGCCCGCCTCCGCGGCGCTGGCCCGTGCGCGAGCCTGGCGCTGCAACTGGATCAGCTTGCTGGTCTCGATGGCCACGTCGGCGTTGGCGGCGCCAAAGGCCTTGGCGATCATCTCGCGCGGGCGCGCCAGAAACGGGCTGGCATAGACCAGGTAGACGCAAGCCTGTAGGTCGGGCGTGCCGCCGATGCGCTCCAAAATCTGCACCACGGCGTCGGCGTGGGCCAGCACGGGCTCGCCCGTGTCGAGCACCTCGCCGCTGAGCAGCGGCTCGGCGAATGCGCGCGCCCGCGGCAAGGTGCGCCCATCGTCCGCGCTGGGTCCCCCCAATGCAGCAGTGATCGCCGTTGCCTCGGCCTGAGCCGGGCCATGGGCTTGGCTGTGGCTGATCATGGCGCGAGCAAAAAGTCCGCCACCACTTGCACCTGCTCTGGCTGCACCAGCGTCGGCGCGTGCCCCACACCCTCGAACTCCACCAAGCGTGCACGCGGCCCGCGCAGGGTCATCGCCAGCGCCGTCTCACGCGACAGCAGGTCTGACTCAGCCCCACGCAGCAGCAGGGTCGGGCAGGTGATGGCGTCATACATCGCCCACAAGGCCGCCTCGCCGGCCTGCCGGGCGCTGTCCTGCCACTGGGTGGCTTGCGAATCTGCCGCCTGCGCCGCACGCTGGGCCTCGAGCATGGCGCGAAACGGCACCGCGATCGCGGGGTCGTAATGCAGTGTCCAACCGCCTTCGACCGGTCGCAGCATCGGGCGCGTCAGCGCCAGCCACTGCTCGGGCGTGTGCGGCCCGAACGAGCGCGAAATCTGCCACAGGGCGTCGGCAGCCGCCTGCTCGCTGGGAAAGACCGGCTGCACGCCCACGTACTGCGCGATGCGCTCGAGCGACTGGGGCTCGATGACCGGCCCGACGTCGTTGAGCACCAGCCGCCGCAAGCCGATGGCGGGCTGCGACGCCAACGCCATACCGATCAAGCCGCCCATGCTGGTGCCCACCCAGTCGATGCCCAGCGCGTACGGTTCGGCCGTTCCCGTGGCGGCGGCGTGGCGTTGCCGCAGATGCGCCAGCAGCACCGCCAGATCGTTGACATAGGTCGGTATCTGGTAGGCCATCGGGTCTTCGAGCCAGTCGCTGTGTCCGCGCCCAGCCACGTCCACACACACCACGGCAGCATGGGGCGCCAGCACCCGCGCCAACACGTCGAAATCGCGCGCCTGCCGTGTCAGCCCATGGACGCACACCACGACATGCCCCGGCTCCGCGGTGCCGGTGGCATTCCATTCCCACCAAGCGATGCGGCGCGGTCCGCCGTGTTTGGCCCGCGGTCCCGGGACGACCAAGTGATGCAGCGTCGGTTCCATATCGTTGTTTGTGTGTGACGAATAGGATAATGCGGCCGTCATCGTATCGGAAACGGAGCGCGCACCATGCTGAAGGACAAAACCGCCCTCGTCACCGGATCGACCAGCGGTATCGGGCTGGGCATCGCCAAGGCGCTGGCGCGCCAGGGGGCGAACATCGTTCTCAACGGCTTTGGCGACGTCGACCAAGCCTGCGCGGAGGTAGCCGCCCTGGGCGTGGAGGTGTTCTACCACGGGGCGGACATGAGCCGGCCCGCCGACATCGAGGACATGATGCAGGCCGCGGCCGCGCGCTTCGGCCGGGTGGACGTGCTGGTCAACAACGCCGGTATCCAGCACGTGGCACCGATCGAGGCGTTTCCGGTCGAGCGCTGGGACGCGATCATCGCCATCAATCTCAGCAGCGCATTCCACACCACCCGGCTGGCACTGCCCGCCATGCGCGCGGCCAACTGGGGGCGCATCATCAACGTGGCCTCCGTGCACGGGCTGGTGGCGTCGGTACACAAGTCGGCGTACGTGGCGGCCAAGCACGGCATCGTGGGCCTGACGAAGGTGGTGGCGCTCGAGACCGCGACCACGGGCGTTACCTGCAACGCGATCTGCCCGGGCTGGGTGCTGACGCCGCTGGTACAAAAGCAGGTCGACGCCAAAGCCGCTGCGCTGGGCGTGAGCATCGAGGAGGCCACCCGCCTGCTGCTGGGCGAAAAAGAACCCTCGATGCGCTTTACCACCCCCGAGGAACTGGGCGAGCTGGCGGTATTTTTCTGCTCGCCCGCCGCCGACAACGTGCGCGGGGTGGCATGGAACATGGACGGCGGCTGGCTGGCGCAGTGAGCGCGGCCCTACTCCAGCGCCACGCTGCCCGTCACCGTCAGCTGCAGCCAGGCCAAGCCCGGTTGCAGCGGCAGCGCCTCTGCGCTGGGTGACGCTGCCAGGGTGCGCATGGCGATCGGCTCGCCCGGTGCGGGCAGCGGCGCGGGGTTGACGTGCGCCTCGCGCAGCGTCCAGCCGCGCGCGCCGAATGCCTGCGCCACCTCGTCGGCCTGTTGGCGAAACGCCGCGATGGCCTGCTGGCGCAGCGCGGCTTCTGCGGTGCGCTGGGTGGCCCGTGCCAGCGTCATGCGCACCGCCGTCACGGTCAGCCCGGGGGCCTGCTGCGCCAACGCCGCCACTGCCGCCATGTCGCGCCCTTGCAGCGTCAACTCGGCACTGCCTTGCCAGCCGACGATCTGGCCCTCGCGACCGTAGCGCGGCTGCACACTCATGCCGGCGGTGCTGGCCTCGATCCATTCCGGGCGCAGCTGCGGACGCCACAGGCTCAGCGCCTGCTGCACCGCATCGTTCAACTGATTTTGCACCGTTCGAGCGTCAGCGGCCTGGTGGCGCGCCGACAGCGTCAGCACCACCCAGTCGTGGGGCAGCCGCTGCTCCGCTTGCGCGGTCAAATGCACCACCCGTTGGGGCCGCGCGGACAGCCCGTGGGGCTGGTTTTGGGGCTGGGCTTGGGGCTGCGCTTGAGCCGTCACGGCCAGGGAAGCGGTCGTGGCGAGCAGCACGAGCCCGTGGCGAATCAGCGATGAGCACCGTGGCATATCCATCTCCTGATGGTGGTCAACCCAGGCGCCAGCCCAAGGCGCGGGCCAGCATCATGAGTGCGACAACGAAAGTGAGCGCGCCGAACGCGCGGCGCAGCAGGGGGGCAGGCAGGTGCTGCGCCATTTGGCGCCCAGCCAGCAACGCCGCCACTGCCCCCGCGCCAAACGGCAAGGCCACGCTCCAGTCCAGGGCACCGCTGGCCGCTGCCGCTGCCACGCCGCTGGTCGACACGAGGGCGATGACCGTCAGCGAGGTGGCCTGAATACTGCGCAGATCCAAATCAGAGACCCGCTGCAGAGCCGGAATAATGACGAAGCCACCACCGACACCGAACAGACCACTGAGCAGCCCCGCTGTTGCCCCGGTGGCTGCCAGCGCCTGGGCACAACGTCCGGTCCAGCGCAGGCGCCCCTCGTCGGGGTCGAGTCGGCAGGAAATGCCGCCCGGCGCGTCCGCCGCTGCGCCATTGGCGGGCCGCCAACTCCGCCACGACACCCACATGAGCAGCGCGGCAAAGCCCAACAGCAGCGGCGTCGCCGGCAGCCGCGCCGCCAGCCAGACCCCCACGGGGGCCAGCGCCACGCCAAAGGCACCCATGAACCCGGCCGCGCGGTAACGCACGATCCCCTCGCGCAACCCCAGCACCGCAGCCAGCGCTGCGGCCGCGCCAACCGCGATCAGGCCCGTCGGGGCCGCCTGCGGCAGCGGCAGGTGCAGCCCGAACACCAGCAGCGGCACGGCCAAAATGCCCCCACCGGCCCCTGTGAGCGCCATGACCAAGCCGACGGCCGCCCCCAGCGCAACACTGGGCGCGAGGGTCGGGAGGGCCGCAACGACCGTGGCGAGTGAGGCGGTGTCGAGCATGGGATCGGTGCAATGGCGTCTTGTGGTCCGCACGACGGCCCCACAAAGGCGACAGCCGCTATGCTACCGTCTCGTTGTCCCTCGCCGATCGAACCCACGCCGATGAATTTGCGCCGCCCCCACCGTCTCATCATCGTCGACGACGATGCGCGCATCCGGGAGCTGTTGCAGCGCTACCTGCAGCAGGAAGGCTTCGAGGTGCTGCTGGCCGAAAACGGCGAGCGGCTCGATCGCCTGCTGCAGCGCGAAACGCCCGACCTGATCGTGCTCGACCTGATGCTACCTGGCGAGGATGGCCTGTCGATCTGTCGACGCCTGCGCACCGCGGGCGACACCACTCCCATCATCATGCTCACGGCCAAGGGCGAGGACGTGGACCGCATCGTGGGGCTGGAGTTGGGGGCAGATGACTATCTGCCCAAGCCCTTCAACCCGCGCGAGTTGCTGGCGCGCATCCACGCCGTCTTGCGTCGGCGCCCACCCCCGGAGCCGCCTGGCGCCGCCGTGGACAAGGCCGTGGTGCGTTTTGGCCCCTACACCTTCGACCTGGGCCGTCGCAGCCTCACACGCAACGGCGAGGAAGTCACGCTGACGAGCGGCGAATACGCCATGCTCAAGGCGCTGGTGCGGCATCCGCGCCAGCCCATGTCACGCGACAAACTGGCGCAACTGGCCCGCGGGCGCGAGTTCGAACCCTTCGACCGCAGCCTGGACGTGCAGGTATCGCGCCTGCGCAAGCTCATCGAGCCCGACCCGGCCAACCCGCGCTACATCCAAACCGTCTGGGGGGTGGGCTACATGTTCGTGCCGGATGACTGAATGAGCCTGTTCTGGCGCAATTTTTTGCTGCTCGCGGGGCTGCTGCTGCTCAGCGTGTTGGCGTGGTTCCAGGTGTTCCGTACCCTGGAGCAAGAACCGCGCGCGCTGCAAAGCGCGCAGGGGCTGGCGTCGCTGGTGAACCTCACGCGCGCGGCGCTCCTGTATACCGACCCCATCGCCCGGGTGGCGCTGGTCAAAACCCTGGTGGACGAGGAAAACGTGCGCATCGCCGTGCGCGAACCCGAAGACATCCACAGGCCTTTCGAGCCCAACACCTCGGGCCATCGGGTGGCGCAGGCACTCATCGAACGTCTGGGGCCTGGCACCATCGTCGCGCGCGAGGTCAACGGCTTCGACGGCCTGTGGATCGGATTTACCATCGAAGGCCAAAACTATTGGCTGCTGGCCGACCCTTCGCGGCTGGAGGCCGTGGGCGGGCGCACGTGGCTGGCGTGGCTGGCCACGGCGCTGGCGCTGTCGTTGGTGGGAGCGGTGATCATCACGAGGTTGATCAACCAGCCTCTGCAACGGCTGGCACAGGCCGCTGCACGCGTGCGCGAGGGCGACTTCGACGGCGCGCGCTTGGACGAGACGCTGCCCACACGTGAAATCGCGGGTGTCAACCGCGCCTTCAACCGTATGGCCGAGCAGCTGGCCCGCGCCGACGCCGATCGGCGCCTGATGCTGGCTGGCATCTCGCACGACTTGCGCACGCCGCTGGCACGTCTGCGACTGGAGGTCGAGATGGGGGTGCCGGACGCGCCCACGCGCGAACGCATGGCCAGCGACATCGCCGACGTGGACACCATCATCGGGCAATTTCTGGACTATGCGCGCGAGCGACCGACCGTGCTGGCACCCGTGCCGCTGGCCGCCACCGTGGAGCGCGCCGTGGCCCCCTACCGACCGCGCGGTGACGTGCGACTGCGCATCCACGTGCCCGAGGGGTTACAGCCGCTGGCCGACGCCGCGGGCCTGCAGCGGATACTGAGCAACCTGCTGGAAAACGCCGTGCGTCACGGCCGCAGTGCCGACGGATGCGCGGTGATCGACATCGAGGCCACCGCAGCCGAGCGCGACATCGCGCTGACGGTGCGCGACCACGGGCCCGGCGTGGACGAGGCGCTGCTGCCGCGGCTGACCGAACCGTTTTTTCGCGGCGAGAGCGCCCGCACCACGCCCGGCAGTGGATTGGGGCTGGCGATCGTGCGCCGCAGCGCCGAACGCATGGGTGGCACGTGCGAGCTGCGCAACGCCGACGGCGGCGGGCTGGCCGTGACCGTGCGGCTGCCAACGGCTCCCTGACCTCAGCGCTCGCCGCTGCGTTGCACCAACACGACGGCGCGCGCTTCGATGCTCAACCCCTGCCCCACCGGCCCCAGCCGTTCGGCCGTCTTGGCCTTGACGTTGACCGCATCGAGCGGCAAGCCCAAGCAGCGCGCGATGTGGGCCTGCATGGCACTGCGGTGCGGCGCGAGGCGCGGTGCCTGCGCGATCACGGTCGCATCCACGTTGACCGGCTGCCAGCCGCGCGCCCGCACCGCGTCGCACGCGTGCCGCAGCAAGGCCGCCGAATCCGCTCCCGCGAAGCGAACATCGGTGTCGGGAAACCAGGTACCGATATCGCCCAAACCCGCCGCGCCGAGCAAGGCATCGGTGATGGCATGCAGCAGCGCGTCGGCGTCCGAATGCCCCAGCAGCCCCTTGTCATACGGAATCGTCACGCCCCCCAACACCAGGGGGCGGCCTGGCACCAGCGCGTGCACGTCCCACCCCTCACCCACGCGCCAGTCGGGCGCGGGCGGCTGCCCTAGCAGCGACTGCGCCATTGTCACGTCCTCCGGATAAGTGATCTTGACATTGTGCGTGTGGCCGCGCACCAGCAATGGGCGGTGGCCCAGCGCCTCGACCGCGCTGGATTCGTCAGTGATACCGGCGAACCCCTGGGCGCGGTGCGCCTCCAGCGCCCGGCGCAGCAGCCCCAACCGAAACATCTGTGGCGTCTGCGCTAGCCACTTGTCCTCGCGCGGCAGCGTCGCGCGCACCCAGCCCTCGTCGTCGGCCTGCTTGAGCGTGTCGGACAGCGGCACCGCCAGCAGACCACCGACGGGGTCGTCACCACAAGCGGCGATCAAGCGCTCGACGTCCGCTGCGCGCAGCAGGCAGCGCGCCGCATCGTGCACCAGCACCCAGTCGTGGTCGCGCACCCCGGCTTCGGCCAACGCCGCCAGGCCATTGGCCACGCTCTCGGCGCGCGAGGCGCCACCCACGCGCCATGCACGCACGCGCTGCCCGTCGCCCACCGTGCTGTCGTCGTCCGGCGCCAGCACCACGGCAATGCCCGCGATCGCGGGCACCGCCGCCAGCGCCGCCAGCGTGTGGTCCAACACCCGGCGCCCCGCCAAGCGGTGATGCTGCTTGGGCGCGCCCAAGCCGGCGCGGCTGCCACTGCCCGCTGCGGGCACCAGGGCGAAATATCTTGAGCCCATGCTCATGTTGGACACGGGCCAACCCATTCCGGAACCCGATAATTCAATGGACATAAAAATATGTCACCAACGGATTACCAAGAAACTTTCCTGGCCAACACCGTTCGATTGCGGCCACTACTCTTGGCACGATAGAGTGCATCATCCGCTTTTTTGAGCAGCTCGGATAGACGAACCACCGAAGCGGCGTCATCGGAAGATGCAATTCCAATACTCACGGTAACCGCCAGATCCGACGTTGGCAAATCTATTTCTCGGACACATGCATGGATTTTTTCGGCTACCCTTGTTGCAATATCGGAACTCGCATCTGGCAACCAGATCGAAAACTCTTCCCCTCCGTATCTAACAACGACATCGCTGCGCCGGACACATCGTCTCAAGCAACGCGCAACTTCCAAAAGCACACGATCCCCCTCATCGTGACCGAATCGATCATTGATTTGTTTGAAATGGTCGATATCGATCATTAAAATTGCACATCGACACGAACGCTCACCGTCGCGAGTGCGCCACAGGCGATACGCCTCTCGAAGCACCCGGCGGTTACCGAGACCCGTCAACGGATCCGTCCGGGCAAGCTCATCCAGCCTCCGATTTTTCGCCTGCAACTTTATTGCCAGTCGTTGTGCGACCTCTTTGGCTTCGAGCAGCTCTTTTTCAAATTGAGCCCGCTGTGTGGCAGGGAAGAACAGCCAAAGAATGCGGGGCTCGTTATTGGTATCGATATAGCGCGCACTCACGAAGCAAGGCAACGCCGTTTCATCTGCATGCACCAGTGGCGCATAAACCTCGTCGAGCCGGCCTGTACCGCGCAACAACGGCCACAAATACGTCTCGAGAAAGAGGGCTGACGATCGATTAAAAAGGTTGGCCAAATATTCACCGTATCTGGGGACTTTTACCGCTGACCTGGCAATCTCGCCATGGCAATGCAAGATATACCCGTCTGCATCAGTCACTACCAATAACGCCGGCAAGGCATCAAGCCAGTCTATTGGCACGGATTCAGGATCACCCAATTTCAAAGCACCTCCGTATGATCTCGATAATCATCTTAGGATGACTCATGTGCGCCGCGTGACCCGGAACATCCAAGACCTGCAGTCGTGCACGTGGCAATCGGGCTTGCAACCATTCTCCGACTTCGATTGGTGCCAGCAAGTCATGGCGATGCTGCAAAATCAAAACCGGCACCCTCATATCTGACACATCACGCCGATGATCTGCAAAAAACGTCGCCTCCGCAAATACTTGAGCTGCCTGTGTATCCGCTGAGCAAAAAATCTCCCGCAATCGCTCTGCAACCGCACGGCTTCCGCCCTGCGTTTCACCGGCCACGATACCCGCAAGCACAGGCTGCCACCCAAGCGGATTTCGTTGCATCAACTCCAGCAAGCCCTGCAGCTCGTGACGCTCAAACCCCCCATGATAATCGGGAGGATCGTTTAAAAAACATGGGCTGGGTCCGATCCATATTTGATCGCAAAACAGCTCGGGAGCCTCGATAGCCGCTAACATTCCAATGCTGCAACCAACGGAGTGAGCGACCAAGGTTACCCGTTCTGTTGATGCAAAAGCCTTGCACACAGACAACAGATCCTGCGCGTATCCATGAAGGGTTCGATACCTTTTGGCATCAAAAACCCGTGGGTTGGACCGGCCGATCCCTGCGTAATCGAAAAGGACTTGGCGATGGCTGTTTCGCAAACCCAGCACAACATCCGCCCAGACGCCCTGGTTGCAGCCAAATCCATTGGCATAAACAATCGTAGGCCCCTCACCCATCACAGTGATGGCGTGACGATCTTGCAACGCTTCGGTCTCGTGATAGGATGACATAAAAAGATAAAAGTAGTAACTTGAGCGTCAGTCGCGCTCGGGTGAGTGTAACTCGAACATCGACGTTTGTCTGATTTCCCGCGCCACCGTAGATCGGCTTGCGTCGAAGGAGCGCATCCTGTACGGTCGCCCCCTGCGATCAAGCGCTTCGCCCTAGAATCGGGCCCCTCATGGATCTGCCCCGCCTGACCCCCGGAAAACGCTTTCAGTCGCCGCGCCCGGCCCCGTCGGCCGACGCGCTGCTGCTGGCCGCGCAGGCCGCCCGCGACAAGGCGGCGGGCCGGCAGACGGCCATCGTCACCGCTGACGCGAGCGACGCTCAGCGCCTGCTGGCCGAGCTGCCATTTTTCGAGCCATCGCTGCGCTGCGCGCTCTTTCCCGACTGGGAAACGCTGCCCTACGACACCTTCTCACCGCACCAGGACTTGATCTCGGAGCGGCTGGCCACGCTGTGGCGCATTCAGCAGCGCCGCGCCGACGATGGCGCCGATGTCATCCTCATCCCGGCCACCACGGCGCTGTACCGACTGGCGCCGCCGTCGTTTCTGGCCGCCTACACCTTTCATTTCAAAACGGGCCAAAAGCTCGACGAGGCGCGGCTGCGCGCGCAACTCACACTGGCGGGCTACCAGCACGTGGCCCAGGTGGTCAGTCCGGGCGAATACGCGGTGCGCGGTGGCCTGATCGACCTTTTTCCCATGGGCTCGCCCATGCCGTACCGGGTCGATCTGTTCGACGACGAGATCGACTCGATCCGCACCTTCGACCCCGACAGCCAGCGCAGCCTGTACCCCGTGCCGGAGGTGCGGCTGCTGCCTGGGCGCGAGTTTCCGATGGACGAGGCGGCGCGCGCCCGCTTTCGCGCCCGCTGGCGCGAGCTGCTCGACGGCGACCCGACCAAGAGCCGGCTCTACAAAGACATCGGCAACGGCGTCGCCAGCGCGGGCATCGAGTACTACCTGCCGCTTTTTTTCGAGGAGACGGCCACCGTCTTCGACTACCTGGGGCCCGATGCAACGCTGGTGCTGCACGGCGACCTGGAAGACGCATTCCAGCGCTTTTGGCAGGACACGCGCGAGCGCTACCGCCTGGTGCAGGGCGACCCTGAGCGGCCCGTGCTGCCACCCGAGGCGCTGTTTCTGGACGCCGAGGGCTTCTACGCCCGCGCCAAACCCTACGCGCAATGGGCGCTGCGCCCGGCTGCAGCCGAGGAGGCGCTCAGCGCGTGGTCGGGCGTGATCGGGGCGCTGCCGGATTTGACGGCCCAGCGCGGCGCCGACGACCCGCTGCAGCGGCTGCACGCCCACCTGCAGCGCACCCCGGCGCGTGTGCTCATCCTAGCCGACAGTGACGGACGGCGCGAGAGCCTGCTCGACCTGCTGCGCGCCAGCCGCTTGAGCCCGCCCGTGTTCGACGATCTGGCCGCGTTTCGTGCCAGCGGCGAGCGCTTCGGCATCACGACCGGGCCGCTGGCGGCAGGGTTTGCCTGGACAGAAGCGGGCATCGAGCTGGTCACGGAGACCGAGCTGTTCGCCGCCAGCCCCAGCGTGCGCCGACGCCGCAAGCAGGAGCAAGCCAGCGACGTCGAGGCGCTCATCAAAGACCTGAGCGAGCTGCAAATCGGTGACCCCGTGGTGCACGCGCAGCATGGCATTGGCCGCTATCGGGGACTGGTCAATCTGGATCTGGGCGAGAAGAACCCCGACGGCAGCCCCGCGCTGCAAGAATTTTTGCACCTGGAGTACGCGCAGCAAGCCACGCTGTACGTGCCGGTGTCGCAACTGCACCTGATCAGCCGCTACACGGGCGTCAGCGCCGACGAGGCCCCGCTGCACCGCCTGGGCAGCGGCCAGTGGGACAAAGCCCGGCGCAAGGCGGCCGAGCAAGTGCGCGACACTGCCGCCGAGCTGCTGGACGTCTACGCCCGACGCGCGGCCCGGCAGGGATACGCCTTTCGCTTCGACGCACAAGCGTATGAGGCATTCGCCAACGACTTCGGCTTCGAGGAAACGCCCGATCAGCGCGCAGCCATCCATGCGGTCATCCAAGACATGATCAGCCCGCGCCCGATGGACCGGCTGGTGTGTGGGGACGTGGGTTTTGGCAAGACCGAGGTGGCGCTGCGCGCCGCGTTCGTCGCCGTCATGGGCGGCAAACAGGTGGCCATGCTGGCCCCCACCACGCTGTTGGCCGAGCAGCACTATCAAACGCTGGTGGAGCGCTTTGCCAAGTGGCCGGTACGCATCGCCGAGATGAGCCGCTTTCGCACGGCCAAAGAAATCACTGCTGCCCTCCAAGGACTGGAAAACGGCAGCATCGACATCGTGGTGGGCACGCACAAGCTGCTGAGTGAGAAAACGAAGTTCAAAAACCTGGGCCTGCTCATCATCGACGAGGAGCACCGCTTTGGCGTGCGGCACAAAGAAGCGATCAAGGCTCTGCGCGCCGAGGTGGACGTACTCACGCTGACCGCCACCCCCATCCCGCGCACGCTGGGCATGGCGCTGGAGGGCCTGCGCGACTTGTCCGTGATTGCCACCGCGCCGCAGCGGCGGCTGGCCATCAAGACCTTCGTGCGCGAAGAAAACCCCGGCGTCATCCGCGAGGCGGTGCTGCGCGAGTTCAAGCGCGGCGGGCAGGTGTACTTCCTGCACAACGAGGTGGAGACGATCGAAAACCGCCGCGCCAAGCTGGAGCAACTGCTGCCGCAGGCGCGCATCGCCATCGCCCACGGCCAGATGCCCGAGCGCGAACTCGAGCGCGTCATGCGTGACTTCGTGGCGCAGCGCTTCAACCTGCTGCTGTGCTCGACCATCATCGAAACGGGCATCGACGTGCCCACGGCCAACACCATCATCATCGCGCGCGCCGACAAATTTGGCTTGGCACAGTTGCACCAACTGCGCGGCCGGGTCGGACGCAGCCACCACCAGGCCTACGCCTACCTGCTGGTGCCCGACATCGAGGCCCTGACCAAGCAGGCCGCGCAACGGCTGGAAGCCATCCAACAGATGGAGGAGCTGGGCAGCGGCTTCTATTTGGCCATGCACGACCTGGAAATCCGTGGTGCGGGGGAAGTGCTGGGCGATGCGCAAAGCGGCAATATCACCGAAATCGGCTTTCAGCTCTACAACGAGATGCTGGCCGAGGCGGTGCGCAGCCTGCGCGAGGGCAAGGAGCCCGACCTGCTCAAACCCCTGGCCGTCGCCACCGATATCAACCTGCACGCCCCCGCCTTGCTGCCGCAAGACTACTGCGGCGACGTGCACCTGCGGCTGAGCTTTTACAAAAAGCTGGCGTCGGCCAAAAACGCCGACCAGCTCGAACGCCTGGTGGAGGAAATCGTCGACCGTTTTGGCAAGCTGCCCCCGGCCGCACAAAACCTGATCGAGGTGCACCGGCTGCGCGTGCTGGCCGAGCGCTATGGCGTGCTCAAGATCGACGCTGCGCCCACGCACATCCTCATCACCTTCCGGCCTCAGCCCCCCATCGACCCGATGCGCATCATCGAGCTGATCCAGAAGAACCGCCACATCAAGCTGGCGGGCAACGAGCGGCTCAAGATCGAACGCGCCCTGCCCGACCCGGCGGCGCGCGCGCAGCTGGCGCGTGACGTGCTGCGTTCGCTGGGCCAGCCGCTGGAGGCGACCACGGCATGAAGCCCACCGCGCCACCACCCTCTGATGCAACCCACGGCCTGCCCTTTCCGGTGCAACGCCACACCTGGCTGGATGACGCACAAGCTCTGCTCACCGGCACCCTGCTCGTGGCCCTCGGTCTGGTGCTGTTTCGCCACGCCGGCTTGGTCACTGGCGGCACGGTAGGGCTAGCTTTTTTGGCGCACTACGCCAGCGGGCTGCCGTTTGGCCCGCTGGTGTTTGCCATCAACCTGCCGTTCTACGCGCTGGCCTGGGTACGCATGGGCACCGCGTTCACGCTCAAGACCGTACTGGCTGTCGCCCTGCTGGGGGCGCTGACCGAGGCCATGCCGCACTGGATCGGGCTGCGACATGTGCACCCAGTGTTTGCCGCGGTGGCGGGCGGCCTGCTGGTGGGCGTGGGCTTCATCATTCTGTTTCGCCACCGCGCCAGCCTGGGTGGCTTCAATACCCTGGTGCTGTGGCTGCAAGAGCGCTTTGGCTGGCGCGCGGGCGTGGTGCAACTGGGCATCGATGGGGCCATTTTGCTTGCCTCTTGGCCACTGCTCGACGCCCCGCGCCTGGCACTGTCGGTGCTGGCCGCGGCGCTGATGAACGTGACGCTCGCCATCAACCACCGCCCCGGGCGCTACGTCGCCTTTTGAACCCTGTATCCTGACACCCCACCATGACCGACCGCACCGAAATTGCCCCCGGCCTGAGCGTGCGGGGCATCACCCCGCCCCTGCGTCTGCGCGACTTCAAGCTCATTGCCTTCGACATGGACTCCACGCTCATCAACATCGAGTGCGTGGACGAAATCGCCGATGCCGCGGGGCGCAAGGCCGAAGTCGCCGCCATTACCGAGGCGGCCATGCGCGGCGAAATCACCGACTACAAGGAAAGCCTGCGCCGCCGCGTGGCGCTGCTCGCGGGCGTGTCGGTCGAGCATCTGGAGCACGTCTACCGCCAACGCCTCAAACTCAACCCCGGCGCGGCCGACCTCGTGCTCGCTTGCAAAGGCGCAGGGTTGAAAGTGCTGCTCGTCAGCGGGGGCTTTACCTTCTTCACCGACCGGCTGCGTGAGCGGCTGGCGCTGGACTTTGCGCGCAGCAACCGGCTCGAAATCGTCGATGGCCGCCTCACCGGGCGGCTGCTCGATCAACACTGGGGTGACATCTGCGACGGCGCACAGAAGCGCCACACCCTGCTGCAGGCGTGCGACCTGATCGGCTGCACACCGCAACAGGCCATCGCCATGGGCGATGGCGCCAACGACCTGGAAATGATGGCCGCCGCTGGCCTGTCAGTGGCCTACCGCGCCAAGCCCAAGGTGCGCGAGCTCGCCCATGTGGCCATCGACATGGGCGGGCTGGATCGCTTGCTAGAGGTCGTTCGAGCTTGATCCAGCCGCCCGCACACGCCTTCAGACCGGCTCAGGCACACTGGGCAGCCCCGACAACGCCATCGCCAGCTCGCGCTCGTCGTAGGTTTCGTCCTTCAGCTCACCCGCGAAATATTTCTGGTACGCCGCCATATCGAAGTGACCATGCCCGCATAGGTTGAACAGAATCGTTTCGCTGCGCCCCTCGCGCTTACAGCGCAACGCTTCCTCGATCGCACCCTTGACGGCGTGGTTGGCCTCCGGTGCCGGCACGATCCCTTCAGCGCGTGCAAACAGCACGCCCGCCTCGAAACACTGGGTCTGGGTGTAGGCCACGGCCTCGATCAAGCCCAGCTCCTTGAGGTGTGACACCAGCGGTGCCATACCGTGGTAGCGTAGCCCGCCCGCATGAAACGGCGGCGGCGTGAAAGTCGAGCCGAGCGTGTGCATTTTGGTCAGCGGCGTCAGGTGCGCAGTGTCGCCAAAGTCATAGGCGTACTTGCCGCGTGTCAGTGACGGACACGCCGCCGGCTCCACCGCCACCACGCGCGGCTTGGCCCCACCGCGCAGGCCGTGACCAATGAACGGGAATGCAATGCCCGCAAAATTGCTGCCGCCACCGGTCGCGCCGACGATCACGTCCGGCCAGGCATCGGCCATTTGCAGCTGCTCCATCGCCTCCAGCCCGATCACGGTTTGGTGCAGCAGCACGTGGTTGAGTACCGACCCCAGCGCGTACTTGGTGTCGTCGCGCTGCGCGGCCAGCTCCACCGCTTCGGAGATGGCGATGCCCAGGCTGCCCGGGTGGTCGGGCCGCTGCGCCAGCACGCGCCGGCCGTACTCGGTCTCGGTCGACGGCGACGGCAAGCAGCGCGCGCCGTAGGTCTCCATCACCGCGCGGCGATACGGCTTTTGGTCGTAGCTAACCCGGACTTGGAATACCAGCACCTCCAGCCCGAAGAGCTGCCCCGCAAACGACAGCGACGTACCCCACTGGCCCGCGCCGGTCTCGGTGGTCAGCCGCTTGGTGCCCGCCTGCGCGTTATAGAACGCCAGCGGCACGGCAGTGTTGGGCTTGTGGCTGCCCGCGGGGCTGACGCCCTCGTACTTGTAGAAAATCTTGGCGGGCGTGCCGAGCGCCTTTTCCAGCCGGTGTGCCCGGTACAGCGGGGCTGGGCGCCACAGACGGTAAATCTCGCGTACCGGCTCGGGGATTTCGATCTCGCGCTCGGTGCTGACCTCTTGCAGAATCAGCTCCATCGGAAACAGCGGTGCCAGATCATCCGGGCCGACGGGTTGCAGCGTGCCCGGGTGCAGCACGGGCGGCGGTGCCTTGGGCAGATCGGCCGCAATGTTGTACCAGAACTTCGGCAACTGGCTCTCGTCGAGCAAATACTTGGTGGGCGTGGTCATGGGGTCTCCTCGGATGCCCTCACAATGTAGCATGCGTCGTACCCTCAAAACCTTACGCGAACTGGCGCTGACCGTGGTCATCGCACTGGCCGTTTTTCTGGGCGCACAAGCGTGGCAAACACGCGACACGCCCGAGCGCTGGCAGCACGACGGCCTGCTGAGCTGGGTACAACCGGACGGCACCCGCGGCAGCGGCACTTGGCACGACCTGCGGGCGCAGACTGGCATCGCACCCGACGCCCCGCTGGCACTGCACGTCTGGGCCACGTGGTGCAGCATCTGCCGGGCCGAAGAAGGCACCATCACCGACCTGTCGCGAGACCACCCCGTCGTCACCCTGGCCACGCGATCGGGGGACGCCGCCACCGTGCAGGCCTATCTGCGCCAGCGCGGCTTGCCGTGGGTGGCAGTGCTCGACCCCGATGGCCGCATCGCCGCCCAGCACGGCTGGCGCGCCGTGCCCGTGTTCAGCGTGCTCGCCCCCGACGGCACGCTGCGCCACACCACCGTGGGCTACACCACCGGCTGGGGCATGCGGCTGCGCCTGTGGTGGGCGGGGCGCGTGTAACGCTTCGCCGACAACAGCTTGACCAACGTCGCCACTGCGCCTACAGCCACCACCGGCATGGTGTCGAGCGGCGCTACACTGCCACGCCATGTCGCTGCAGTACCGCCCCCGACCGACGGCAGATGAACGCCCCCGCCACCGACCCCATCGTCGCCTTCATCGCCCGCTGGCGTGATGCCAGCGGCAGCGAGCGCGCCAACTA
>NZ_CALIND010000136.1:0-7949 GCF_938045175.1 uncultured Tepidimonas sp. | reverse complement strand
GGGTCTGCCAACTACGCAATACACCCTGAAGCAGTTGTTGCCCACCACCATCGGCCGTACATTGGCTCGCGCACTGGAGAGTCAATACAGCGCTGAAATGATGATGGACGATTTCAAGCAGCTGGTCGCCAACATCAAGGCCGGAGATACGAGCACCGCCAACGTCGAGAAATGGGACCCAGCCACGTGGCCGAAAGAGGCCAAAGGCGTGGGCACCGTGGCCGCGCCGCGTGGCATGTTGGGCCACTGGATCAAGATCAAAGACGGCAAGATCGAGAACTACCAATGCGTGGTACCGACCACGTGGAACGGCTCACCGCGAGACGTCAAGGGTCAGATCGGGGCCTTCGAGGCCTCTTTGCTCAACACACCGATGGTCAATCCGGAACAACCTCTCGAGATTTTGCGTACGCTGCATAGTTTCGATCCTTGCTTGGCCTGCTCTACCCATGTGATGAGCCCCGACGGTCAGGAGATGGCCAGGATCACCGTCCGCTGAACGTCCCCGCAGAAGGAGAAACCCATGCAAGCCACAAGCATCCGCCAAATCTCCGCCGCCGTGCTGCTGGTCAGTCTGGCCGGTGTTGCGCAGGCTCACACCGGCCACGGCACCCACAGCCTGATGGAGGGTCTGCTGCACCCGTTCGGGCTGGATCACCTGCTGGCCATGGTGGCCGTGGGCGTCTGGTCGGTGTCCGCCTTGCCGCAGGGCAAAGCCTGGCAGGGGCCGGCCACCTTCCTGCTCGCGCTGGTCATCAGCGCCGCCCTGGGCGCGGCCGGTGTCACCGTGCCGTACCTGGAGCACGCCATCTCCCTGAGCGTGGTGCTGTTCGGCCTGATGCTGGTCGTTGCCCAGCGCGCGATGCCGGTGGCGCTGGGCCTGGGGCTGATCGCCGCCGCCTCGTCGCTGCACGGTCTGGCCCACGGTGCCGAAACGCCCGAAACCGGCTTCGCGGGTTACGCCGCCGGCTTCATGCTGACCACCGCGGTGCTGCACATCAGCGGCGTCGGTGTCGGCCTGGCCATCCAGCGCTGGCTGGCCGAGCGCCGTGGCGCCGTGCTGGGCGGGCTGGGTGCTGCCGTCGGCGCCGCAGGGCTCTACCTGTTCGGCCAGTTGGCCGCCTGATGCTTCCCCTCCCCCTCGCACAGGAAGGAGTGCTCCATGTCTACCTTGCCTGCCGACCAACGGACCCGGCAACGCCTGGCCGATGTCACTGGGACCGACACCGAAGCCGTCTCGCATGGCCAGATCACCAAGTCGGTGTATGTGTATGAAGCGCCAGTGCGCATCTGGCATTGGGTCAATGCCTTCGCCATCACCGTGTTGTGCATCACGGGCTACTTCATTGGTGTGCCGCTGCCGACCATGCCGGGTGAAGCCAGCGACCACTATGTGATGGGGTATGTCCGGTTTGCCCACTTTGCGGCCGGCTACATCATGGCCGTGGGGCTGTTGGGCCGGGCCTACTGGGCGCTGGTTGGCAACCACCATGCGCGCGAGCTGTTTTGGGTGCCGTTGTTTCAGAAGGCCTATTGGACCGAGGTGTTCAGGATGCTGCTGTGGTACCTGTTCATCATTCCCAGGCCCAACCAGTACGTTGGCCACAACCCACTGGCGCGGCTGGCCATGTTCAGCGGCTACCTGATGCTGTCGATTTTCATGATCGTCACCGGCTTTGCGCTCTACAGCGAAGGCGCGGGTGCTGGCTCGTGGCAGGACTGGCTGTTCGGGTGGGTGATTCCGCTGTTTGGTCAAAGCCAGGATGTGCACACGTGGCACCGGATGGGGATGTGGGCGATGGTCATCTTCGTGATGTTGCATGTGTACGCGGCGATTCGCGAGGACATCATGGGGCGTCAGTCGATCGTCTCGACGATGATCTCGGGCCACCGCACGTTCAAGGACTGATGCCCCATGGCATCCGTCTGCAGCTAGCGCCGGTTTGCACCGCTTGCCATCGATTTCTGATGGGTAACGATCGCCATGGACTTCGCGACGCCCGCATCGACTTGCCACCCCGGGTCGGACAGCCCGCAACACCGTATCGTCGTGCTGGGGATCGGAAACCTGCTGTGGGCCGACGAAGGTTTCGGGGTGCGGTGTGTCGAGGCGCTGCATCAACGCTACACCTTTGCCGACCACGTCCATGTGATCGATGGTGGCACGCAGGGGTTGTACCTGTTGCCGTATGTCCAGGAAGCCGATCGGCTGTTGATCTTCGACGCCATCGACTACGGGCTCGCGCCGGGCACGCTGCGGCTGGTGCGTGACGACGATGTTCCGCGCTTCATGGGGGCCAAGAAGATGAGCCTGCACCAGACGGGTTTTCAAGAGGTTCTGTCGCTGGCACAGCTCACGGGGAAATATCCCTCGCAGGTTCTGCTCATTGGCTGTCAGCCGCAAGAGCTCGAAGACTATGGCGGGAGTCTGCGGCCGGTCGTGCGGGCGGCGGTGGAGCAAGCGCTCGCGTTGGCGCTCGTCGAGCTGCAGCGCTGGGGAGCTGACCCGGCGCCCCGCCCCTTGCGGCCGGTACCGGCCGAGTCCGTCACGTGCGCAGAGCTGGCTCTGGCCACCTATGAGGCGCAGCGTCCCGGGCCCGACGCCGCGTGCCGCACTGGCGACGAGCGCTTTTTCGCGCCTGCGGGAGGGTGATGCATGTGTATCGGCGTACCCATGCAAGTCCTTCAGGTCGACGGCGCGTTTGCGTTGTGCCACGGCCGTGGCGAGCGGCGGCGTATTCGCACCGTGCTGGTCGATGAGGTGTCGGCGGGCGATTGGCTCCTGGTATTTCTGGATGATGCGCGAGAGCGCATCGACGCCCAGCGTGCCGCCGAAGTAAACGCGGCGCTGGATCTGCTGGAGGCCGCCATGCAGGGGCATCGTCGACCCCACCAGCATGCCGACTTCGTGCTTCCGTCGCAGATGAGTGCCGAAGAGATGCGCGCCTTGACGGGCGCCCCCTATCGTCCGGAGAACCGATGATGAACGAAACACAGTTACATGCCCCGCTGATCGAGCGGTTGGTGCAGGTCCACGGAGCAACTTGGGTCGATGAACACAGCGTTGGCGACTGGGTGGCCGGAGAGGGTGACCGGGTCCTACTGCTGGCAGGGGACCCGGTGCGTTTTCCGGAGGGCGTCGATGTGGCCGTCGTGCTACCCGAGCTCATGAAGGCGTTCCCGGGTCGTTTCGTGATCGCGGTCGTGCCACAGGCACGGGAAGAAGCCGTGGCGCGTCGGTATGGCTCGCAGCGCTGGCCCACGCTGTTGTTTTTTCGCGAGGGTCAGTACGTGACGGCCATCGCCGGCATGCAGGACTGGGACGTGTATTTGGCCCAGGTGGCGGCTGCGCTGGCCATGCCTCCTTCTCGCCCGCCGAGCATCGGCATCCCCGTGGTCTCCCTCTCCGGGGCTCACTGTCATTGAAGGAGTGTCCATGGTAGCGTTTCCCATTCCCGTCGTCGCGGAGGGCGCGGGCGTGTCGGCCGAGGACGAGGCGCTCGACTATCTGCCGATGCCCAAGGGCATGCACACCTACGCCCCTCCCGTGCTGCCCGAGCCGCAAGAGCTGCTGGGCCTGGGTCGGGCATGCCTGACTTTGCAGCAGGTATTGGGGCTGCTGCAGCGGGTTGCCGATACCGGTACCGCGGAACGGTTGCGGCTGGAGGGGCTCTCCGAGCGGGAGGTGGCCGTCCTCAATCAGGTGTTGGGTGAAGGTGAAACGAGCGCTGTGGTTCCGCTCGAGCCGGGGCGACTGGAGGTGCACGTCCAGGAAGCCATCTTTACCGGTGTCTGGCGGCTCATGACCTGGCGCACCGGCGAGTGTGGCACGGTCGAGCTGGTGGACGATGCGATCGAAGTCGGTCCAGTGCCCTCGTTGTTTGGCGCGGTGGCGGCGCAAGATGTCTGGGAGCGCTTCCCCGTTTGGGAGGGTGAGTTGCCACCCAACGTGCAAAACGCCCCGCTGTTGCTCACCGAAATTCGTGACCGGGTGGCGCGCTGGCAACCGGGGCAAGCGGCGCATGTGGTCAACCTGTCGCTGCTGCCCGTCTCGGCCGAAGACATTGCCTTTTTGGACCACCACTTGGGGACTGGCCGCATCCGTTTGTTGGCGCGCGGCTATGGCAACTGCCGCATCTCCAACACGCGGTTGCCGAACTGCTGGCGTGTCGTCTACTACAACTCGATGGACAAGGTCATTTTGAACACCGTCGAGGTGGTCGACATGCCGGCGGTGGCGCTGGCAGCGCCGGAGGATCTTCGGGATTCCCATGCGCGCCTCGCTGATGTCTTGTCGTATCTGGAGTCGGCATGAACCACAGTCCACTGGCACCCGGCGATGACTCGAGGGTCGTCGCAATGACGGCGGGAGATGCGCCGTCCGCCCCCATTGGTCAGGATGCCAGCGGTGGTCACGGCTTCGAGGGTAGCTACCTGGGGAAGCGGGAGCAGCTGCGGCCCTGGTCGCGGCTGGAGTGCAAAATCTGCTGGTGGGTCTACGACCCCAACGAGGGCGATCCGCAATGGCAGATCCCGTCCGGAACCCCGTTTGCTGAGTTGCCGTCGCACTGGCGTTGCCCGCAGTGCGACGGGGATGCGCGACAGTTTCTGCTCTTGCCCGATGAACGCGATGGCAACTGACGCCCACCCCTTCGGGCCGACGGCGGCCCTGCGGATATCGGCAACCGCGCGTGTTGGCGGCCCCGCCGGGCTGGCAAGCCGCGTCGAACAATTGGAGGCGTTTTACCGCTGGGTACACACCGAGCGCATGCAGGGGCTCCCGATCCTCAATCCTGCCCTTCAGGTGGAGGCGGTGGGTTTTCGGCTGCTCGATGGCGATGGCATGGTCGCGGGAGGGGTGCTCATCACACCGTGGTTCATGAGTCTGGTGTGTCTGCCCTTGACATGGCAGGATGGCGGGCAGCGCATCGGTTGCAAGCGTGAGCGTGCGTTTGGTAACCAATGCTTCGAGTTCATCGGTGCGCACGACCCCGCGATCGGTTGGCACGAGGCATGCGCGTTGTTTTCACCCATGGGGGGATTCGATCGGCACGAACTGGCGCGCGAGACGGCGTGCGCGGTGTTGGCATCGCTGTTTGCCGAGGGCCAGAAGACCTCTGTGGCACCGGGTGATAGGGCGTCGCGCCGGGCGTTTTTGCTGGGGCGGCGCGCGGGTGCGTCGTCATGACTGCCATCGCCGGCAGCCTGGAGATGCGCCCGGGCGTTGCCGCCCCCCACAACGTGCGCAGCACGAGGCGGAATTGGGTGTCACCGCTGGTGCAGGGGCGGCCCATCGACCAAGTGCCGGGGCTGGTGGCCACTGTGCTGAGTCTGTGCGGGGCCGCGCATCGCTGCGCCAGCACGCTCGCCATCGAGGCGGCGGCGGCGATGCCCGGTTCGGCCAAGGGCACCATCGATACCATGCTGCATCGCGAGACGGTACGGGAGCATCTGTATCGGATTGCACTCGATTGGCCGCGATTGCTGGCCGGGGGCGACGGCGGTGCACTGGCAACGGCCGCACTGGCTTCGATGCAGCGCTGCCCGTTGGCTGGCGCGCGAGCATCGCCGGCGCAGCTCTGGCCAGCCCTGAGTCATTGGTTGCGGGACGAGTGGTTGCATACCGATCCCGCGCGCTGGTTGCAGGCATGGCTGGCCGAGGGTATCGATTGGTTCCACGCGTGGAGTCGGCGGCATACCGGGTGGCTGGGCGCGTTGCTGCGCACGGCCCGACAGGCGGACGTGGCGTGGCCGCGGGGAGTCGTCCTGCGCCCTTTGTTCGCGCACGGCAGCGAGGTCGAGCTGCGCCGGCTGGCGGCAGACATCGCGTCACGGCCGGGGTTCGACCGTCTGCCGCAGTGGCGGGATGCGCCCGCGAGCACGGGTTCGTGGGCGCGTTTGCGGCAGCCAGCCGAACCCGTGCCTCGGAGTGTTGGGGAATTGCTGGGTTATCGGCTTGCCGAGTTGGTGCGCCTGTGTTTGCCGGATGCTGAGGGTGAGTCAGGCGCGCAGTGGCTGGGTTGGGGGGTGGTTGCCGTGGGAGAGCGCCAATGCTTGGCCTGGGTGGAAATGGCGCGAGGGCTGCTGATCCACCTCGTGCGCCTCGGGCAGCCTCAGTCGGGAGCGGTGGCAACGGTGCTGGACTACCACGTCGTGGCGCCGACCGAGTGGAATTTTCATCCGGCGGGGTTGGCCGCGCAGGTGCTCGCCACGCTGTCGATCGACGATCCCGAAGTACGCGCTCGGGTGAATCTTCTCACCGCCGCGCTGGATCCTTGTGTGCCGGTTGAGATCTGCGCGCCGAACGAGGATACTGCAGGATACCAAGAGAGCAGTCATGCATGAAGCAAGTTTGGCCGGTGGCGTGTTGCAGCTGGTGGAAGAGGTGGCGCAGCGCGAGGGTTTCCGACGGGTGCTCGAGCTGCGGCTGGAAGCCGGGCAGCTCTCGGGCGTCGATGTGCGGGCGCTGCGCTTTGCGCTCGAGAGCCTGGCGCCAGGCACCCTGCTCGAGGGCGCACAGATCCACATCGACGAGCCCGCGGGGCAGGCGTGGTGTTTGTCCTGCAGCCAAAGCGTGCCGTTGGCCCAGCGGGGCGAGGCTTGCCCCGTCTGTGGGGGTTACCAGCTGCAGCCAACGGGGGGGATGGAGTTGCGCGTCGTCGACTTGCGGGTCAGCGACGCGGATGCGTGATTTGACCAAAGGAGTGAACGATGTGTGTCGTGTGTGGTTGCAGTGAGGGCGGCGCGGGGCACGCCCATCATGCGATGCTGGGCCAACAGGCGGACGCTGCTGCTGCCGAGACGGCGCGCGATACCCTGCACTTTGGCACGGGGGTGGCCCGGGTGTCGGTGCCTGGCTTGAGTCAAGAGCGTGCCATTCGGCTCGAGCGCGATATCCTGGGTGCCAACGATCGGGTGGCGCAGCAAAACCGGGCCCACTTCCGGGCACACGGTGTGTCGGCGCTCAACCTGGTGTCCAGTCCGGGTTCGGGCAAGACCACCCTGCTGTGCGCCACCATCGAAGCGCTGCGGCAGCAGGGGCCGCAGTGGGAGGTGGCCGTCATCGAGGGCGACCAGCAGACCAGTTTCGATGCCGAGCGCATCCGAGCCACCGGCGTACCTGCGATTCAGGTCAACACCGGCAAGGGCTGTCACCTCGACGCGCCGATGGTGGCGGAGGCGTTTGCGCGTCTGCACGCGCACTTCCATCACCACGGGGACGGGCACGAGCATGGGCACGCAGCGGTGCGTCGTCTGTTGTTCATCGAAAACGTGGGCAATTTGGTGTGCCCCGCGATGTGGGATCTGGGCGAGACGGCCAAGGTCGCGGTCCTGTCAGTGACCGAGGGGGATGACAAGCCCCTGAAGTATCCCGACATGTTTGCCGCCGCGCGGCTGATGATCATCAACAAAGTCGACTTGTTGCCACATGTTCGGTTCGATGTCAATCGTTGCATCGAGATGGCGCGTCGCGTCAACCCCACCATCGAGGTCATCGCCTTGTCGGCCATCTCTGGCGAGGGGATGCCGGTGTGGCAGGATTGGCTGGCCCGGGTGGTTGACGGCGAGCACCGTCAGGCGTCAGAGGCCGACGCGGAGGCTTTGCGCGCGCGGATTTCGCGGCTCGAGGCCGAACTGGCGCAGGCCAGGGCCGCGCTGGCGGAGCGTTGAGCCATGGGGGCTTCGGTCTTGGCGGTCGGCGCCTGGCTCAAAAACCGGGCTTGCCGGATGGGCGACGACGGCGTCGAATGGTCCGAGCTGCACGGAGACCTGAGCGATCCGCAGGCCTGTGCGGCGCTGGAATCGTCGGTGCAGGCGCTGATTCGCTCGGCGTCGAGCCGGGGTCGACCGGTGCGGGCCATCGCGCACGATTGGCCTCCGGATTTTTTCAGTACTTGGCTGGCGCTGCGGATGGCTGACACGTTGGGGGTGGCTGCTGTGGGGGTCCA
>NZ_CALIND010000135.1:0-5718 GCF_938045175.1 uncultured Tepidimonas sp. | reverse complement strand
GCGCTACGGCTTCAAAGGGCCCAACTTGGCGGTGGTGACGGCGTGCACCACCGGCCTGCACTGCATCGGCGAAGCGGGGCGCATGATCGAATCCGGCGACGCCGACGTGGTCATCGCCGGTGGCACCGAGGCGACGGTCTCACCGCTGGGTATTGGCGGCTTTGCTGCCATGCGCGCGCTGTCGACCCGCAACGACGATCCGCAGGCCGCTTCACGCCCGTTCGACAAGGGGCGCGACGGCTTCGTGCTGGGCGAGGGGGCCGGGGTGATGGTGCTCGAATCCTACGAGCACGCCAAGGCACGCGGCGCGCGCATCTATGCCGAGCTCGCAGGCTATGGCATGAGCGCGGATGCCGGGCACATGACGGCGCCCAACATGGACGGCCCGCGCCGCGCCATGCTGGGCGCGTTGCGCAATGCGGGTCTGAATCCGGACCAAGTGGACTACCTCAACGCGCACGGTACCTCCACCCCGCTGGGCGACGTCAACGAAACCAACGCCATCAAGGCGGCGCTCGGCGATCACGCACGCCGCGTCGTGGTCAGCTCGACCAAATCCATGACCGGTCACCTGCTGGGCGGCGCGGGCGGGCTGGAGAGCGTCTTCACCGTGTTGGCCCTCTATCACCAGACGATTCCGCCCACCATCAATCTGGTCGACCCCGACCCCGAGTGTGACCTGGACTACTGCGCCAACACCGCACGCGATGCGCGCATCGACGTGGCGCTGAAGAACAACTTCGGTTTTGGCGGCACCAACGGTACGCTGGTGTTCAAGCGCGTCTGACGCATGGACGACGGCGACACCCTCGAGGTGCGCGTGCCCGTGCACTCGCGCGTGCCAGAGGCGTGGATGAGCGGCGTCGGCGGGTCGCTGGCCGGGCTGGCCCTGGCGCTGTGGGCGGTGCAGCGCCCGGATTTGCCCAGCCCTTGGTGGCTGATGCTGGTTGGGACAGGGCTGTCGGCGATCTGGACGTCGTGGGTTTGGCGGCGTCCGCTGCAGGGGACATTGCTGTATCGCGCGCCGCCGGATGCGGGCCTCGGGGTGACGGGTCGGTGGTTTTGGATCAGCCCGGCGCGGCCGCACGGGGTGGCGCTGACGGCGCCGCGCATGGCCATCGACACGCCGTACGCTGTGCTGATCGACGCGCGGACGCCCGATGGTTTGCGTCTGTGGCTGTGGTGTCGGCAGCGCGAGGCCTCCACCCCGGCCGACTGGCTGGCGCTGCGACGGGCGCTGGCTGCCAGCGCTGGCGAGGGGCGATCGGGTATATTCGGGCCCGCCACGCCCGCGCCATGAAAGATGATCCGCCCCGCTCCCCTGATGCCGACGCCGCGCTCGTCCAGCGCGCGGTCGAGGGCGACCCGCGCGCGTTCGAGTTGCTGGTCATCAAATACCAGCGCCGCGTCGAGCGCCTGATCGCGCGCCTGGTGCGCGACAGCGACCTGGTGCAGGACCTGGCGCAAGAGACGTTCATTCGCGCCTACCGGGCACTCGGCCAGTTCCGTGGCGACGCCCAGTTCTACACTTGGCTTTACCGCATCGCCGTCAACACCGCCAAGAAGGCGCTGCAGGAGCGCAAGCGCGATCCGGTGGTGACCATGAGCAGCCTGCACAACGGGGACGAGGGCGATGAAACTTCCAGCCTGGAACAGGAACTAAACGCCCAGGTGGCCGACACCGAGACGCCCGAGGCGGTACTGGCGAGCAAGGAGATCGCCCAGGCCGTGCAGGCGGCGGTCGAGGCGCTGCCGACCGAGCTGGCCCAGGCGATTACCCTGCGCGAGATCGACGGCTTGAGTTACGAGGAGATCGCGCAAGCGCTCGACTGTCCGATCGGAACGGTGCGTTCGCGCATCTTTCGCGCCCGAGAGGCGATTTCGGCGCGTATCAAGCCGATGCTGGAGCGGCAAAGCGGCAAACGTTGGTGACATGTCAGGATAGCGTCACCCCACTGGATGAATGACCATGAAGCCTGAAGTCTCTGCGAACGAGTGCCGTACGGACGACGCCAGCGCCACCCGTGGCGAGTGGCTGTCCGCGCTGTTCGATGGTGAATGCACGATGCCGCAGGTCGAGGCTCTGTTGACCCGAAGCGACGCGGCGGCTGACCGCGCCACGTGGGATGCGTACCGTTGCATCGGCCAGGCGTTGCGGGCACAGGCCGCGGCGCACGGCGGGGCGGACCCGGCGTTCGTGCGTGCGGTGATGGCGCGCGTCGCGCACGAGACCGGCGAGACCTTGGTGGCGGCCTCGTCGGTATCTGAGGCGGCCACGCCGGGGGCTGTGTCCGCGCGGATGCCGGCCGCCAACGACGCGGTGTTTCGCTGGAAGGTGGTGGCAGGCGTAGCCGCGGTGGCCGCCATCGTCGCGGTCGTGTGGGGTTCAGGGGCGCTGCCCGGTGCGCCCTCGGGTGGGGCGCAGTGGGCAGGGAGTACGCACAACAGTGCCCCGGCGCCCATCGTGGTGTCCGCGCCGGTGGTGCCCGCCAGCGCCAGCAGCGGCGTGGTCCGCGATCCCCAGATCGAGGAATGGATGGCCGCGCACCGCCAGTGGGGGGGCGCTTCGGCGCTGCAGACCAGCGCGGGTTTTCTGCGCGCGGCCAGCTATGACGTGCCGGCGCGCTGACACCCTGGCCCCCAAGCGATGATGCACGAGTCGATCGCCCTCGACCCTCTCCGCCGGCGCTGGGCGCGGCGCGTCGGGACCGTGCTCCTGGGTTTGGTCGTGTGGACGGCGGCTGCACCATCGATGGGGCGCGACGCGGCAGAGCCGCCGCGCGACATTCAAGGATGGATCGCCCGTCTGCACGAGGCCACGCGCAACCGTGCTTACAGTGGCACTTATGTGGTCACGCGCGGCAGCGAGATCGCCAGCGCCCGCATCGCCCACGTCTGCGATGGGCGCCAGCAAATCGAGCGTATCGAGGCGCTCAGCGGCCCCGCGCGGGTGACGTGGCGCCGCGACGACGAGGTGATGACGCTGATGCCGGAGCGCCAATGGGCCGTGCGCGACCGCCGCGAGCTGCTGCGCCTGTTTCCGGGGCCGCTGAAGGTGCCGGGTATCGATGTGGCCGATTTTTATCGCGCCGAGCTGCGCGGCAGCGAGCGCCTGGCCGGCTTCGACGCGTGGGTGGTGGAGTTTTTGCCCAGGGACGCCCTGCGCTATGGCTACCGCATCTGGTCCGAGAAGCGCACGGGGCTTGCGCTCAAGCTCCAAACCCTCGATGGTGGCGCGCAGGTGTTGGAGCAGGTGGCGTTCACCGAACTGCAGATCGACGCGCCCCTGCGGCTGGACGTGTTGGCGCGCCAGATGGAGGACACGCGCGGCTACCACATCGAGCGGCCGACGTTGCGCAAAACCACGCTCGAAGCCGAGGGCTGGCGCCTGGGGGCGGAGGTGCCAGGCTTTCGGCCGGTGACGTGCTGGCAGCGGGTCGAGGAGTCGAATCGACCGAGGTCCCCGCTGCAGTGCGTGTTCTCGGATGGTTTGGCGTCGGTGTCGTTGTTTTTCCCCGCGGGCGATGGCACGTCTGTCAACCAGGTGCGGGCGGGGGCAACGCACATGCTGTCGCGGCGCGTGGCGGGTCAGCTCGTCGTTGCCCTCGGTGAAGTGCCTCCGCAGACCCTGGAGCGATTTCTGGCTACGCTGGAGCGTAGCCGGTGAGTGTGTTTCGACAAGACCAAGGATAGGACATCATGGACATGCGTGAACCTTCTGCCGTGACGGCCGCGTCGCCGCGTCGCCGCTCGGCCGTTTGGGCCGCCGTCTCGCTGCTGGCGGCGGTGGCCTTGGTGTGGGGCGCCAGCCAGCACGGCGTGGGCGCGCAGACCGCACCCCGCAGCGCTGCGGCAGCCAGTGCATCGGCAACGCCGGGCGACGCGCCGCGCTTGACTGGTCTGCCCGACTTCACCGTGCTGGTCGACGAGGTGGGCCCATCGGTCGTCAATATTCGCACCATCGAGCGCGTGCAGCGCGAGCCCGATGCCGGCGGGCCCGACGAAGACATGCGCGAGTTCTTCCGCCGCTTTGGCATCCCGCTGCCGCCGGGCGCGTTTCCGCGCTCGCCCCAGCGTCCTGGGCCTGGCGGCCCCCAGGAGCGCCAGCGCGGCGTGGGCTCGGGCTTCGTCTATGGCGCAGACGGCTACATCATGACCAACGCCCACGTGGTCGACGGGGCTGACGAGGTGATCGTGACCCTGCCCGACAAGCGCGAATTCAAGGCGCGCGTCGTGGGGGCCGACAAACGCACCGATGTGGCCTTGGTCAAGATCGACGCCACCGGTCTCAAGCCGGTGCGCATCGGCGACGTCGAGCGGCTGCGCGTGGGCGAATGGGTGATGGCGATTGGCTCGCCGTTCGGGCTGGACAATACGGTCACCGCCGGCATCGTCAGCGCCAAGCAGCGCGAGACGGGCGACTTTTTGCCGTTCATCCAGACCGACGTGGCCATCAACCCCGGCAACTCCGGCGGGCCGCTCATCAACATGCGCGGCGAGGTGGTGGGTATCAACAGCCAGATCTACTCTCGCTCGGGCGGCTTCATGGGCATCAGTTTCGCCATCCCGATCGACGAGGCGGTGCGCGTGGCCGAGCAGCTCAAGGCCACGGGCAAGGTCACGCGCGGGCGCATCGGCGTGGCGATCGAGCCGGTGGACAAAGAGGTGGCGGAGGCGCTGGGCCTGCCGCGTGCCGGTGGCGCGCTCGTGCGCGGGGTGGAGGACGGCTCGCCCGCAGCCAAGGCGGGGATCGAGCCGGGCGACATCATCCTGCGCTTCGACGGCCGACCGATTGAAAAATCGGCCGACCTGCCGCGTATCGTCGGCAATACCAAGCCGGGCACGCGCGCCACGGTCGAGCTCTGGCGGCGTGGCGCCACCAAGACCGTCACCGTGACCGTGGGCACGTTCGAAGAAGAAACCGCCGCCGCGCCCGCCGACAAGCCGCAGGCCGCCAAGGCTGGGCCGCTCGGGCTGACGGTGCGCGAGCTGACCGCTGCCGAGCGGCGCGAGCTCAAGCTCAGCGGTGGCGTGCGCGTCGACGAGGTGGCGGGCCCGTCCGCAGCCGCCGGTGTGCGCCCGGGCGATGTGATCGTGGGCGTGGGCAATCAGGCGGTCTCGGGCGTGCGCGAGTTCGAGCGCGCCGTCGCCGACTGGCCCAAGGGGCGGCCCCTGGGCCTGCTGATCCGGCGTGGCGATTGGGCCCAATGGGTGCTGGTGCGTCCCTGACGGGTGGCGGCGTGCGCGTGCCGCACCGCCTACAATCGGGGGTTTGATTCGATCGGGCGCGCTGCTGCTGGAGCGCGCCCTTTTTCTGTCGCCATGAAGCACATCCGCAACTTTTCCATCATCGCGCACATCGACCACGGCAAGAGCACGCTGGCCGACCGCCTGATCGCGCGCTGCGGGGGCTTGAGCGAGCGCGAGATGACCGAGCAGGTGCTCGACTCCATGGAGCTCGAGAAAGAGCGCGGCATCACCATCAAGGCCCAGACCGCCGCGCTGCAATACACCGCGCGCGACGGGCAGGTGTACAACCTCAACCTCATCGACACGCCCGGCCACGTGGACTTTTCCTACGAGGTGAGCCGATCCCTGTCGGCCTGCGAGGGGGCGCTGCTGGTGGTGGACGCGAGCCAGGGGGTGGAAGCGCAGACGGTGGCCAACTGCTACACCGCGCTCGACCTGGGTGTGGAAGTGCTGCCGGTGCTCAACAAG
>NZ_CALIND010000134.1:0-2849 GCF_938045175.1 uncultured Tepidimonas sp. | reverse complement strand
GCGGTCCAGGATCGCCACCAACCCCGGTGCAATCTTGGACGCGGTGGCGTCGGCCATGGCCAGTACGAACGTGTCCTGCGCGCGCGCGGGGTCGAACGCTCCCGGCGCCAGCGACTCGCGCAACCGCTGTAGCGCCTCGCGCACGGCTGGCCACAGCTGCAGCGCCAGCGGTGTGGGCTCGACCCCGTAGCCCGCACGCCGCACCAAGTCGTCGCCCAGCGCCTCGCGCAGGCGGCGCAAGGCGTGACTGACCGCCGGTTGCGACAGGGCCAGATTGTGCGCCGCCCGCGTCAGGTTGCGTTCGGCCATCACCTCGTCGAACACGCGCAGCAGGTTCAGGTCGAGCGTGCGGAAATTGAGTTCATTCATTCTTCGGATGAATGTATGACATTCCGAAAAATCAGTTGCCATCACTCCGGGAAAACCCTAGTATAGGGCCACATTTGCTGCAACGCAGCATTCACGGAGTCGACCATGAACCCCTCGCTGACCTCTACCTCTCCCTCGGCGGCCGGCGCGTCGCACGTCGATGCGGCGCGTCGGGCGGTGGCGCCGCGGGCGCTGGCCACGCTGCTGTTGGCCGCGGGCGTCGCCGCGCTGGCGGTGGTGACCGAACGCCTGATCGACACCTGGGCCGACGGGCATCTGCTGGCCGCCTGGGTTCTGATGTGGGCGGTGGTCTTTTTGGGCAGCCTGCTGCTGGCCAGCCCCGCGCGCCACGCTGCGCATCGCGCCATGGCAGCCCTCAACGCTTGGGCGCTGCGACGGGCGCGGGCACGCGCCGAGGCGCGCACGCAGGCATTGGCGCGGCACGATGCCCGTTTGCAGGCCGAGCTGGCCGCCATGCGCCTGCGCCAGGAAACCCCGGCGCAAGCCTGGACCCGCGCGCTGGCGCCACTGGGGCCAGAAATCTCGCTCCCTACCCGGGAGCGGCACATCGGGGCCGCCAGCCCCCGCGGGCCAGCCGCCTTCCCGAGCGGGCAGCGCTACCGCCTGTTCTACGTCTGAACACCGCGACCGCGCCCGGCGCGGCCGCTCATCAGCCCAGCAGGCGCTGAGCCAGCTGGGCCTTCGTGTCAGCCAGTGCAGCCGGCAAGTGGTCTGCCAATTGGTCGAACAACGCCTGGTGCATGTCGAGCTCGCGCACCCAGTGGTCGCGCTCGATTCGGGTGACGGCGTCAAAGCGGTCGCGCCCGAAGGCCAATCCGTCCCAGTGCATCTCGTCGTAGGTCGGGCTGATACCCAGCGCGTGCTCCACCCCCGGAGCGCGGCCCTCCAGGCGGTCGATCATCCAACGCAGCACGCGCATGTTCTCGCCGTAGCCAGGCCAGATGAAACGGCTATCGGCATCTTTGCGGAACCAGTTGACGCAGAAGATGCGCGGCAGCGCGTGGCCCCTCTGCTGCAACTGCCGCCCCATGTTCAGCCAGTGCTGGAAATAGTCGCCCATGTGGTAGCCACAGAAGGGCAGCATGGCAAACGGGTCGCGGCGCACCACGCCCTGCGCCCCGAAAGCCGCTGCCGTGGTCTCAGACCCCATGGTGGCCGCCATGTAGACACCCTCTTGCCAGGTCCGCGCCTCGGTCACCAGCGGTACCGTATCGGAGCGCCGCCCGCCGAAGATGAAAGCGTCGATCGGCACGCCCGACGGGTCGTCCCAATGCGCATCGAGTGCAGGGTTGTTGGTGGCGGCAACGGTGAAGCGGGCATTGGGATGCGCAGCCTTGCGGCCCGCTGCGCCGTCAGCGGGCGTCCAGTCGCGCCCCTGCCAGTCCCGGCAATGCGCCGGCGGCTCGCCCATGCCCTCCCACCACACGTCGCCGTCGTCGGTCAGCGCCACGTTGGTGAAGATGACGTCGCGCGTCAGACTCGCCATGCAGTTGGGATTGGTCAGCGTGTTGGTGCCGGGTGCGACACCAAAATAGCCCGCCTCCGGGTTGATCGCGTACAGGCGCCCGTCCGGCCCGGGCTTGATCCACGCGATGTCGTCACCGATGGTAGTCACCTTCCAGCCGTCGAAGCCCTGGGGCGGCACAAGCATGGCGAAGTTGGTCTTGCCGCAGGCGCTGGGGAAGGCGGCGGCAACGTGGTAGCGCTTGCCCTCGGGGCTGGTCACGCCCAGGATCAACATGTGCTCGGCGAGCCACCCTTGGTCGCGCCCCATGACGGAGGCGATACGCAGCGCCAGGCATTTTTTGCCCAGCAGCGCGTTGCCACCATAGCCCGATCCGTAGGACCAGATCTCGCGCGTCTCGGGATAGTGGACGATGTATTTGGTGGTCGGGTTGCAGGGCCAGGGCACGTCGCGCTGCCCCGGCGCCAAGGGGGCGCCCACCGTGTGCATGCACGGCACGAAATCGCCATCGCGGCCCAGCACGTCATAGACGGCGCGGCCCATGCGCGTCATGAGCCGCATGTTGACCACCACGTAGGGGCTGTCGGTGAGCTCGACGCCGATGTGGGCGATCGGCGAGCCCAGCGGCCCCATGCTGAACGGGATGACGTACATCGTGCGGCCACGCATGCAGCCATCGAACAAGCCAGGCTGGCCGTCGCGCCCGTGCTGCAGGATGGCGCGCATCTCGTCGGGGGCCATCCAGTGGTTGGTGGGGCCCGCGTCCTCGGGCCGCGCCGAGCAGATGAAGGTGCGGTCCTCGACCCGCGCCACGTCGGACGGATCGGTCCACGCCAGATACGAGTTGGGGCGCTTGACGGGGTCGAGGCGCTTGAGCGTGCCGGCCGCGACCATCTGGTCGCACAGGCGGTCGTACTCGGCCTGACTGCCGTCACACCACTCGATGCGATCGGGCTTGCACAACGCGGCCATCTCGGCCACCCAGGCTATCAGG
>NZ_CALIND010000133.1:0-7099 GCF_938045175.1 uncultured Tepidimonas sp. | reverse complement strand
GCGCCTCCAGCACCCCCCACCCCCCCTGCCCTGCCAGACCCCGCCAGCCGGCGTGTACCGCGGCCACCGACTGTCCATCGTCTGGCGCCAACAGAATGGGCAAACAGTCGGCCACCATCACGGTGCACGCCACCCCTGGGTGATCGGTCCAGCACGCATCAGCCTCGACGCCGTCGGGTGTATCCGGCGTCACGTGCACCACGCCGCTGCCATGGACCTGGCGCAAAAAGACGGGACGCACCCCGAGCGCGGCGGCAAACCGGCGGCGGTTGACGGCCACGGCGGCTTGCGCGTCGCCGACGTGGTCGCCCAGGTTCAGCGACGCCCACGGCCCCACGGAGACGCCGCCCGCGCGGGTGCTCATCCAGCCCTGCGCCGCCGCACCCAGGTCGGCCTGCAGGCCCGGTAGCCCGGCGCGCACCTGGAGGACCGGCGCACGGATCGCGGCGTTACTCGGCATCGGGGCAGCGGCTGGGGTGCGCACGCTGAAATGCCTCGAGCTGCATGCAGCGCTCATAAACGGCCAAGGTCCGCGGGATGCCCTCGTAGACCAAGCCGAAGCGCTGCCCGTTGACGATCTGCGGCACCAGGCAGCAGTCGGCCAACGTCGGTGTGTCGCCATACGAGTACACCGAAGGCGGCAGCCCACGCTGTGCGCGCTGGCGCTCGATCTCGGCCAAGCGCCGCTCGTAGCTGCGCAGACCCTCCATCACCCAATGGTTGTACCACGCGGCACGCTGCGCCTCGTCCAGCCCCAGCGACCCCGCCAGGTACTTGAGCACGCGCAGGTTGTTGATCGGGTGGATTTCACAGGCCACCGTCTGCGCCAGTGCCCGCACCCGTGCGCGGCCGAGGGGGTCGCGTGGCAACAGGGGCGGCTCGGGGTGGGTTTCGTCGAGGTACTCGATGATCGCCATCGACTGGCTCAGCAGCGCATGATCGGGCTGCCCCTCCACGTCGAGCACGGGCACGAGCGAGTCCGGGCTGAGGGCGCGGTACGCCTCGCCGTGTTGCTCACCGCGCGCGAGATGGACCGGGATGTAGTCATACGGCAACCCCTTGAGGTGGAGCGCGATGCGCACCCGAAACGAGGTGCCGGAGCGGAAATAGTTGTAGAGCTTCATGGGGATGGCGTGAGCACGCGAAGCGTCACAGTCTAGCGCGCGGGCTGCCCCCAGACCACCCCTACGGGAAAACCCTCATCCCGCCCCACGTGGCGGCCATCCGACCCGGGGGATCGTCTACACTGCGCCACCGATGTGCGCCGCCCTCTCCGCCGCGGCCCCCGTCGGGGCGCACAACTGTCTGCCGGGGCCCCTTCGTTACCAGGAGTTTTTCGCCATGGTTTCACGCCGTACCGTGCTGAAGTCGGGTGCCGCCGCGCTGGCCGCCCCGGGCCTGATCGGCTTTGCCCAACAGAGCGTCACGCTCAAGTTTCACACCTTCATGTCGCCGACGTCCAACGTCTGGCTCAACATGCACAAAGCATGGATGGACAAGGTGGAGCGTGAGTCGGGCGGGCGCATCAAGTTCGAAGCGTACCCGGCCATGCAGCTCGGGGGCTCGCCGGTGCAGCTGTACGACCAGGCCAAGGACGGTGTGGTCGATATCGTCTGGACACTGCCCGGCAACACCCCGGGGCGCTTTCCGCGGACCGAGGTCTTCGAATTGCCGTTCATGATGACCAACGCCGAGGCCACCTCGCGTGCCTTTTGGGAATTCATCCAGACCAAAGCCGCCGACGAGTACCGCGACATTCATCCGATCGCGTTTCAGGTACACGGGCCGGGTGTGATCCACGTGAAATCGCGGCTGGTCACCCAGCCCGACGATTTGCGCGGCCTGAAGATGCGCGGACCCACCCGGCAAATCACCAAGATGCTCGGCTATCTGGGCGCCACGCCCGTCGGTATGCCGTTGCCGCAAATTCCGGACGCCTTGTCCAAGGGGGTGATCGACGGCTGCGTCATCCCCTGGGAGGTGGTGCCGTCGGTCAAGGTGCACGAACTGGTCAGTTACCACAGCGAATTCGACCCCAAGGGTGGCGCGCTCTACACGACCACGTTCGTGATGGGCATGAACAAGGCGCGCTACCAGTCGCTGCCGCCCGATTTGCGCAAGGTCATCGATGCCAACTCCGGTATCGAGACATCGGCTTTTTTGGGTCGCGTGCAACAGTTGGGCGATGCCCCGGCGCGCAAACAGGCCGCCGAGCGTGGCAACCGTATCCACACCCTCGGGCTGGCCGAGGCACAGGAGTTCCGCCGCCGCGCGCGCCAGGTCGAAGTGGAATGGGTGCAGGACATGGACAAGCGCGGCTTCAACGGCCGCGATCTGCTGGAGACGGCACGCAAGCTGATCGAGAAGCACACCAAGGCCTGACCGCGACGTTGGCCCCGCAGCCCGTGCGCGCAAGCAGCGGGGCTTACACTAGCGCGCATGTTTCGCAGTTCCATCCGCTTTTGCCGCGCTTGCGCGACGGCGGTCGAATACCGGGTCCCCGACGACGGTGACACGCGCGTGCGCGCGGTCTGCCCCGCCTGCGGCACGATCCACTACGAAAACCCCCTCAACGTGGTGGGCACCGTGCCTTACTGGGGACCCCAGGGTGAGCAAGTGCTGCTGTGCCGGCGCGCCATCGAGCCGCGCCGGGGCAAGTGGACGCTGCCGGCCGGCTTCATGGAATTGGGCGAAACCACCGCGCAGGGCGCCCTGCGCGAGACACAGGAAGAGGCGGGCGCGGAAGTCGCGCTCGAGGGGCTGTTCACGCTGCTCAATGTGGCCCGCGTCGGCCAGGTGCACATTTACTATCGGGCCCGGCTGCTGAGTGAACGCTTTGCCCCGGGTCACGAGACGCTGGAGGCGCGCCTGTTTCACGAGCATGAAATCCCGTGGGAGGAGCTGGCCTTTCGCACCGTGCAGGAGACGCTGCGCCACTATTTCGACGATCGGCGGCGCGGGCACTTCGGCGTGCACACCGGCGACATCGCATAAGACCCGATGCACACGATGGCACGCGCTATCGCGCGGTCGGCCCGGCCCCGCGTGACATGCGTCACGAAGGCGCGATCCATTTTGATGGCATCGATCGGAAACTGCAGCACAAAGGCCAGCGACGAGTGACCGACATCCTGCATGGCCAGGCTCTCGGCAATCTCGAGCTTGAGCAAAGAAGCGGATACAGCCGAAACCTGCAGCCAGACTTTGGCGTCTGGGCGATCGTGTCGGGATCGGCTGCGGAAGCGCTCATCTGGGATTCATCCATCCAGTGGACGGCGGCCACGCGCCATGACGCGGGCGCCACCCTCATACAATAGCACCGAAATATCGACCTTCTTGCAGGGCACGCCCATGACGGCATTCCTCGATCGAGCCAGTTTGGACGAAATGGTTACCCTGCTGGGTGACGACTTTCTCGACATCGTTCGGCTATTCATCGAGCAACTCGGCAGCGACGTGGCCCAGCTGCAAGCGGCCCGCGCGGCGGGCGACTGGGATCGGCTGTACCGGGCGGCGCATACCCTCAAAGGCAGTAGCGGCAACGTGGGCGCGAGCGCCCTGTCCCTGAGTGCGGCGCGACTGGAACGGGCGGCGCGGATGTCCGACGCCGCGGCAGCGGACGGCGAACTGGCCGCATTACCCGCACTGGCCGAGCAAACGGTGGCGGCGTTGCGCGCGGGCCGCTACGCCTGACGCGTCAACCAAACAGCCGGCGCGCCTGGGCAGATCCCGCCGGAAAGCCGCGCGCCTCCAGCGCCCCATACAGGATTTCCAATTCACCGCCGATGCGATCCAGCGCCGCAGGGTCGAGTGGCTGTCCTGCATCGTCGCTGACCCAGCCATCCATGGCCGCCGCCAACGCAGCCGAGAGCTCGCGCAGGCGCTGGTAGGGGCGTTCATCCCGCGCAACATGGGTGGCCTCCAGCGTCAGCCGCACCTCGCGCAAAACGGCCAGTTCCGGGTCTTCGGCCAGCGCGGCCTGGGTTTCGAACTGCAGCACCAGCACCGGCGCCGCGCCTGGTGTGCCCCCGGGTAATACCATGCGCCCCGGCAACGCACCCGGCACGAATCCCAGCCGCGCCGCATGTTGCATCACATAGCCAGGATTCCACGCCGCCCGGCGCGCGCGCACGGTGAAGGCCAGTTGCGCGTCGTGCGCGGCGGCAAACTGGTCTAGCTCGCGCGCGCGCTGCACCACCGTCAACATGTCGGGCAAATCGGCCGCGGCTTGCAGGTGCTCGGCCCAGGTCTGTAACTTTTGCACAAACTCGGAGTACTCGATCTCGTTGAGCGACCCGGCACGATTGGCGAGCTGAATGCCCGCCCGCAACGCGCGATAGCGTTGGCCCGGGCGTGGCTGCTCCCACGTGTCGTCATTGGGGGCGTCCTCTGCCAGCCCTTCGATCACGAAGGGTTTGCTGCCGATGCGGCGACTGCCCGGCAGGGCCTGCAAGACGGCGTCGCCCGACACGGGCTTTTCCAGCCGCAGCGGCACGATGACGTCGAGCCGCTCGCACAACACGCCGGGGACGGCGGCGGCCGGCACATTGTTCGCCGGCGCCATGTCGCCCTCGAGCGTGGGTTCGCGGCGCCCCTCCGCGGCATCGACGGTTGCCTCGCCCGCCGGCGGCGATGGCGCACGCCGGGGTTCGGCCCGGCGCGTTTGCCAGCGCTGGTATGCCCACACGCCCAGCAGCAGCACCACACCGGCGACGATCAAACCGATCTGCAATGGACTCATCATGGGGTCGCATTCTCCATCAGCGATGTCGCAGCCGCCAAATCCACCGCAACGATGCGTGAAACGCCCTGCTCCGGCATGGTCACCCCAATCAATTGCTCCGCCATTTCCATGGCGATGCGATTGTGGCTGATGAACAAGAATTGGGTGTCACGGCTCATGCGCGTGACCAGCCGCGCGTAGCGTTCGGTATTGGTGTCGTCCAGCGGCGCGTCCACTTCGTCGAGCAAACAAAACGGCGCCGGGTTGAGCTGGAAAATCGCAAACACCAGCGCGATGGCGGTGAGCGCCTTCTCGCCCCCCGACAACAGGTGGATGGTCTGGTTTTTCTTGCCCGGCGGCTGCGCCATGACCTGAACGCCGGCGTCCAGAATTTCCTCGCCGGTCATGATCAGGCGCGCCTGTCCGCCCCCGAAGAGCTCGGGGAACATGCGCCCGAAGTGGGCATTGACGGTCTCGAAGGTGTGCCCCAGCAGCTCGCGGGTCTCGGCGTCGATTTTGCGGATCGCATCCTCCAGCGTCTGGATGGCCTGTTGCAGGTCGTGCGACTGGCTGGCCAAAAACTGCTGCCGCTCGCGCGCGGCGCTGAGTTCTTCGAGCGCGGCCAGGTTCACCGCCCCCAGCGCGGCCATGTCGCGCTGCAGTCGGTCGATCTCGCCCTGCAGCCCCTGCAAGCGCACGCCGTCGGCCTGCACGGTGCGCGCGACTTCCTCGGGATCGACACCCGCCTCCGCCAGCCATTGGCTGTACTGGTCCAATGCCAGCTGAGCCGCTTGCTCTTTGAGCTGGAATTCGGTGATGCGCTGGCGCAACGGATCGAGTTCGCGCTCGCAGCGTAGCCGATGCTCGTCGGCCGCCCGCAGGCGGGCCGTCAACTCGTCGTAGCGGCTGCGCACCGCCGCCAGCGCCTGCTCGCGCCGCTGGCGCTCGTCGAGCGCGCCCTGCAAACCGTGGCGCGCCGCCGCGTCCGTGAGGCGCTCCAATTCGGCCTCGCACTGCGCACGATCGACCGCCAGACGTGCCTCCTGCTCGCGCGCCGCTTCCCACTGACGCTGCCACTCGGCTCGCCGGGCGGCCAGCGAGCGCTGGGCAAACGCCGCCTCTTGAGCCTGGCGCTCGATGGCGCGGGCTTGCTCGCGCGCGCCGTGCAGGCGCCGCTCGGCGTCGCCGGCCGCATCTTCGGCATACGCCAGCGCCTCCTGCGCATCGGCCAGCTGCAGGTCCAGCGCCTCGAAGCGGCCCTCGGCCTCGACGCGGCGCATTTCGATCGCCGCCAGACTCTCGTCGACCTCGGCCAGGTCGGCGTCGAGCCCCTGCAGGCGCTGGCGGGCCTGCTCGGCGGCTTGTTCTCCCTTGAGCAACTCGACCTGGACGGCATGGCGACGCTGCTGCGCCTCGGCCACATCGCGGCGCGCCTGCTGGATCTGCTGGTTCACCTCGGCCACGCGCGCCCGGGCGCGCTGCAGGCGCAGCTGCGCCTCTTCGTGGATGAGGGCCAGCGCGCGCACCTCTCGCCCGAGGTGCTCGATCTCGTGCGCCCGCGCCAGCAAGCCGGCTTGCGGATCATCCTCCGCATAAAACGCCACATCATGCGCCCCCACGCTGTGGCCCTGCGGGGTGTAGAGCCGGTGCCCGGGCGCCAGCTCGCCGCGCAGCCGCAACGCGGTCTCCAGATCGGACACGCACCACGCGCCGTGCAGCCATGCCGCCAACACCGCATGCAGCGTCGCGTCGTGCAGGCGCAGGCGCTCGGACAACGGCGTGCACCCCTGCGGACCTACCGGAGCGCTCGACACAGGCGCGCCCGACGCAGGGGGCGAAAAAAATGCCAGCTTGCCCGGCGGCGCCTCGCGCGCCAGGCCCTGCACCCCTTCGAGCTGGCGCACTTGCCGCGCCCGCAGGCGCTCACGCAGCGCGGCCTCCAGGGCCGTCTCCCAGCCCGGCTCGGTATCCAGTTGCGTCCACAGGCTGGGCAGGGCGTCCAAGCCGTGGCGCTGCAGCCAGGGTTGCACCCGGTCGTCGGCCTGCAGCTTTTCCTGCAGGGCCTGAAGGGCCTGTCGTCGCGCCTGCGCCTCGGCCAGCCGTCGGCCGGCCTCTTGCTCCGCCTGCAGGGCCGCGTGCTGCTCGTCTTGCGCCTCGGGCAACCGGGCCTCGGCGATGGCTAGCCGCTCTTGGGCCAGCACCCACGCTTCCTCCGCGGCCATCGCCTCGGCCTGCCAGTGCGCCAGTCGCTCACCGTCCGGCGGCACGGCAGCGGCCCGCTCACTGCCGAGCCGGTCGCGGCGCAGGCGCAATTGGCGCGCCTGCTCGTCCAGTGCCCGCTGCTCGGCGGCCAGCACGCCAAGTGCCTGCTGCACG
>NZ_CALIND010000132.1:0-4503 GCF_938045175.1 uncultured Tepidimonas sp. | reverse complement strand
GGCAGCGCCACGGCGTGCTGCCCGCCGTGCGCGCGTTGCTGCATGACTTCCAGGTGCCGCAGCGCCTGCTGGCACGCGCTGGCGAGCACAGCGGTGAGCGCACCCTGACCAACCTGCTGCACCTGGCCGAGCTGCTGCAGCGCATCGCCGCCCCGCTGGCGGGCGCCCCGCATGGCATGGCCACCGTTTGGCAACACTTGCAACGCGCGCGCCAGCGGGCGCTGCGCGGCACCGCCGCCGCGGGCGACGACAGCGCCACGGCGCAGCTGCGCCTGGACAGCGAGCGCGAGCGCATCCCCATCGTCACCGTGCACAAATCCAAGGGGCTCGAATACCCGGTCGTGTGCTACCCCTTTGCGATGCACGCCAAATCCATCGATGGCAAGGTCTCGGGCCGCGGGGTGCGCTGCCTGACCTGGCATGACGACGAGGGTCGGCTACAGATCACCCTGAGCGACGAGGGCGAGCGCTGGACACACGCGGTCGAGCGCGCCGATGCCGAGCGCCGCGCCGAGGACGTCCGGCGGCTCTACGTGGCGCTGACACGCGCGCGCCACGCCACCTGGGTAGGACTGGCGGCCACGGACACGCTGCCCACCAGCGCCCTGGGCCATGTGCTGGGCATCGACGCCCTGCCCGCGTCCAACGCCGACGACGGGCTCGGCGCGCGCGCCCAGGCGCTGGCCCAGGGCTGTGCGGTCATCGCCGTCCAGACCTGGGACGCCGCGCAGCCGACACTGCGCTGGACACCAGCGGCAGACACGCCGGGTGCCAACGACGCCCCCACCCCGGTGGCCGCCCGCATCGCGCCGTCCTCGCCACGGCCTCTCTGGTGGATCGCCAGCTACACCGCGCTGCTCGCCCCAACGGGCGAGGACGCCGGGGATGCCGCCCCCTCCTACCCGACCGCCGCATCGGATTCGGCGCGCGATGAGCCATTCGACGAGGCGCTCGGCACCCTCGCGCTGCCGGACGCCCTTGCCGACCCCCGCGATCCCGTGGCGGCTCCCGCCACGCCGCCGGCCGCCTGGCACCGCTGGCCACGCGGGCCGCAGGCGGGCACCGCCCTGCACGCCCTGCTGGAGCAGTGTGCGCACCAGGGGTTCGCACACATTGCCACCCAGCCCGCGCAACTGGCATCGATGGCCCAGGCCGTGCTGGAGCGCCACGGCTGGCCGACCAACCGCCTCGAGTCCGACGCGGCGGATCTGGCGCAATGGGCGGGCGCCATGATGGCCACCCCGCTGCCGCTGCCCGGCGTGGCAGACACCGCGGTCGCGCTCAGCCAGTTGCGCGCCGTGCAGCCAGAGTGGGAATTCTGGCTCGGCGCGCAGCGGCTGGAGGCGGCCACGCTCGACGCTTGGGTGCGGGCGCACGTGCCCGGGCTCGACCCCCGCCCCGCGCTGCGCCCCACCGTGCTCGAGGGCATGCTCAAAGGGTTCATCGATCTGGTGTTCGAGCACGGGGGGCGCTACTACGTACTGGACCACAAATCGAACGCCTTGGGCGGCGATGACTCCGCGTACCACCCGCAGGCCGTACAGGCCGCCGTGGCGGCGCACCGCTACGACCTGCAAGCGGTGCTGTACCTGGTGGCCCTGCACCGCCTGCTGCGGCAGCGCTTGCCCAGCTACTCCCCTGCGCACCACTTAGGGGGTGCGCTGTGTGTCTTCTGGCGCGGGCTGGCCACGCCGGGCCGCGGTGTCTATGCACTGCCCGCGCCGGTCGCACTCATCGAACGCTTGGATGCCGCGCTATCGGGCCACACCGCTGCGGAGGCCGTATGAGCACACCGGACGAACTCCAAGCCTGGTTGGCCCGCGGGTTAGCGAGCCAAGAGCTGCGCCCCTGCGACGCAGCATTGGCCCGCTTCGGCCGCGAGCAGGTACCCGACGCGCCGGTACCCGCCTTGTTGGCCGCGGCCTGCTTGAGCCGCCGTGTCGGCGATGGTCACATCTGCCTGTCGTTGCTCGACACCGCCGACGACAGCGCAGGCCCCTGCACGCGCTGGTTGCGGCAGCGCTGGGCCACCCTCCCGGCCGCGCTCGACCATCCGCACTGGATCGGCGACGGCAGCACGCCCACCCCGCTCGTGCGCCACGGGACGCGGCTGTACCTGTGGCGCCACTGGGTGCGTGAGCAAGCCGTCGCACGCGCCCTGGCCAAGCGGTTGCGCCTGCCAGCAACCGATACGCTCGATCCACACCGGCTGCGCCCGTGGCTGGACGCCCTCTTTGGCCCGCCCGCGCAACGCCCCACCCAGCCGGACTGGCAGTGCATCGGCGCGGCCCTGGCCGCGCGCGCGCCGCTGGCCATCCTCACCGGTGGACCTGGGGCGGGCAAAACCACCACCGTCGTGCGCCTGCTCACCCTGTTGCAAGGGCTGGCGCTGTCGGAGGGACGATCGCCCTGGCGTATCGGCTTGGCCGCCCCCACCGGCAAAGCCGCGGCCCGCCTGAGCCAGTCCATCGCGGTGGCGCTCGAGCGCATGCCCTGGGGCGCACTGCCACTGTCCGAAGCCGCACGGACCACCCTGCGCGAGGCCGTGCCCGCCGAGGTCCGCACGCTGCACCGCCTCATCGGCCGACGCGGTGACGGCACGGGCGCGCGCCACCACCCGGAAAACCCGCTGTGGCTCGACCTGCTGGTCATCGACGAGGCCTCGATGGTCGATCTGGAACTGCTGCACGATGCGCTGCAGGCCATTCCCGCCCACACGCGGCTGGTGCTGATCGGCGACGCCGACCAGCTCGCCTCGGTAGAAGCCGGTGCCGTGCTCGCCCAACTGTGCGAGCGCGCCGCCGACGGCCACTACCGGCCCGAGGTGGCCGACTGGCTGCAGCAGGCCACTGGGCAGACCCTCCCCAGCGGCCTGATCGACCCCGCCGGCACGGCACTGGACCAGGCGGTGGTGATGCTGCGCCACAGCCACCGCTTTGGCGGCGACAGCGGTATCGGCCGCTGGGCCGCGGCAGTCAACCATGGCGCCGAGGCGGACGTGCAGGCGCTGCTCGCCACGCCCCTGCCCGACGTGACCGTCATCCCCCGGACGCCAGACAGCAGCGATGCCGCCTGGGAAGCGGCTTGGCAGCGCGTCGTGTTCGACGGTCTGCTGCCCTGGTTGCAGCGGCTGCGTGCGGGCCCCGATGACGACGGCGCGGCCGCGCGGGCCGCCTGGGCGCGCGCGCTGCTGGCGGCGCACGCCCGCTTTCAGGTGCTGTGCGCGCTGCGCGATGGGCCCTGGGGCGTAGCCGGGCTCAACCAGCGCATCGCGCGCTGGCTGCAGCGGGCCGGGTGGCTGGACCTGCCCCCCGCCGCGCACGGGCACGACGGCTGGTACGCCGGCCGCCCCGTGCTCGTCACCCGCAATGCCCCGGCGCTGGGCCTGATGAACGGCGATCTGGGGCTGGTCTTGCCGCACCCGCCACACCCGGACGACCCGGTACGTCGCCCCCGCTGGCGCGTGGCCTTCGCCGCCCCGGACCAGCCCGAGGGCGTGCGCTGGGCCCTGCCCGGGCAATTGCCCGACGTCCAGACCGCCTTTGCGCTGACCGTGCACAAGTCCCAGGGCTCAGAGTTCGACCATGTGCTGCTCGTGCTGCCCCCCCAGGCCGATACCCCGGTGCTGACGCGCGAGCTGCTCTACACCGGCATCACCCGTGCCCGCCAGCGCCTGACACTCGTGTTGCCCGGCGGCCACGACACGGTGCGGCGGGCAACTGCCCGCCTCACCCAGCGCGACAGCGGCCTGCGCCAGGCCGTGCTGGACGCGCTACCATAGGCGGGCCAAGCATTTCGAACGACCGTTCGCCCTTCACCGCCCTCTCATGACTTACTGCGTCGCCGTCAAACTCAAGGCTGGCATGGTCTTTCTGTCCGACTCGCGCACCAACGCCGGCCTGGACCAGATCAGCACCTTCCGCAAAATGATCGTCTACGAAAAACCGGGCGACCGCTTCATGGTGCTGCTGTCGGCGGGCAACCTGAGCATCTCGCAGTCGATCCGCGAAATCCTGCAGACCGAGCAGCTGCAAGACCCCGCCGGTGGCGAGCCGATCACCATCTGGAACGCGCGCAGCATGTTCGACGCCGCGCGCGTGCTCGGCTCGGCCGTGCGCCATGTCTACCAGCGCGACGGCGAGGCGCTGCGACGCAGCGGCATCGAGTTCAACGCGAGCCTGCTCTTTGGCGGCCAGATCCGCGGCGAGGCCATGCGGCTGTTCCAGGTCTACTCACCCGGCAACTTCATCGAGGCCACGGCCGAAACGCCGTTTTTCCAGATCGGCGAGAGCAAATACGGCAAACCCGTGCTCGACCGCATCATCACCCCCGACACGCCGCTGGCGGAGGCCACCAAGTGCCTGCTCATCTCCATGGACTCCACGCTCAAGTCCAACCTCTCGGTGGGGCTGCCGCTGGACCTGGCCGTCTACGAGGCGGACCGTTTTCAGAGCGATCACGTCGTCTGCATCGACGAAGGCAACGCCTACTTCCAAATGCTGC
>NZ_CALIND010000131.1:0-5501 GCF_938045175.1 uncultured Tepidimonas sp. | reverse complement strand
GGCGCTCCTCTTCCGGCATGACCATGGACTTGCGCTCGGGGCCCATGAGGATTTTGTCCTTGGCCTTCTCGAAGTCCTGCATCTCGACCACGCGCGCGTTGCGGCGCGCGGCCATCAGCGCGGCTTCGTTGCACAGGTTGGCCAGGTCCGCACCGCTCATGCCCGGCGTGCCACGTGCGATCACCTCGGCGCTGACGTCCGGGCCGATGGGGATCTTGCGCATGTGCACCTTGAGGATCTGCTCGCGGCCGCGAATGTCGGGCAGCGTCACATACACCTGGCGGTCGAAGCGGCCCGGGCGCAGCAGCGCCGCGTCCAGAATGTCCGGCCGGTTGGTGGCGGCGATGACGATGACCCCGAGGTTGGTCTCGAAGCCGTCCATTTCGACCAGCATCTGGTTGAGCGTTTGCTCGCGCTCGTCGTTGCCACCGCCCAAGCCCGCGCCGCGCTGGCGGCCCACGGCGTCGATTTCATCGATGAAGATGATGCAGGGGGCGTTTTTCTTGGCCTGCTCGAACATGTCGCGCACACGCGCCGCCCCGACGCCAACGAACATCTCGACAAAATCCGAACCCGAGATGCTGAAAAACGGCACCTTGGCTTCGCCCGCGATGGCCTTGGCCAGCAGGGTTTTGCCGGTGCCCGGCGGCCCCACCAGCAGCAGCCCGCGCGGGATGCGCCCACCCAATTTTTGGAATTTTTGCGGGTCCTTGAGGAAGTCGACGAGCTCCTTGACCTCCTCCTTGGCTTCGTCGCAGCCGGCCACGTCGGCAAACGTGACGTTGTTGGCCGACTCGTCCAGCATGCGCGCTTTGCTCTTGCCAAAGCTGAACGCGCCGCCACGGCCGCCCTGCATCTGGCGCATGAAGTAAATCCACACGCCGATGAGCAACAGCATCGGCCCCCAACTGACCAGCAGCGTCATTAGCAGCGAGCCTTCTTCGCGCGGACGCACGTCGAACTTGACGTCGTTGGCCAGCAGGTCGCCGATCAGCCCGCGGTCCAGGTAGGTGGCGTTGGTGCGGATGCGCCGGTCGTCGGTGGTCACCGCGATGATTTCGGTGCCGTTGGCGCCCTCCTGGATGGTGGCGCTTTTGATGCGTTGTGCCTTGACTTCGCTCAGGAAGTCGGAGTACGCCATGTAGCCGGCGCCCGCGGTGGCACGGCCATCGAACTGCTTGAAGACCGTGAACAGCACCATGGCGATCACCATCCAGATCGCCACCTTCGAAATCCACTGGTTGTTGTTCAACGAAAACTCCTGCCTACCAACCGTTGACGCGACGCCCGCTGCCGCGGGCACCCACCCTTGACGGGCCATGTGCGGCCATTGTAGGCGTTATCAAGCCCGCATGGCGACCGTTGGGCGGCCAACCCTGGCTATCACGCGGATAGCCTCGCCGTTGGCCGTCAACCGATCAGACCGCGCGCCACCAAAAAGGTTTCGGCCGATTGCGGCCGCGACGCCTTGGGCTTGTGCGCCTTGACGGTGCGAAAGTGCTGGCGCAGCCGACGCACCGCGCCGTCGTAGGCGCCGCCATGGAACACCTTGACCACCAGCGCGCCCTCGGGCTTGAGGTGCTGCACCGCAAAGTCCACCGCCAGCTCGATCAGGTGCTCGATGCGCGCCGCGTCCACCTCCTCAATGCCGCTGAGGTTGGGCGCCATGTCGGACACCACCAGATCGACCGCGCGTTGCGGGATCTTGCCGCCCAACGCGTGTTGCAGGGTCGCCTGCAGCGCCTGCAGCGTGGCCTCGTCACGAAAATCGCCCTGCAGGATGTGCACGCCGTCGATCGGCTCCACGGGCAGCAGGTCCACCCCCACCACCACGCCGCGCAGCCGCACGTGGCCAGTGGCGTCGGTGACCGTGCCCAGGCGACGCCGCAGGTACTGGCACCACGCACCCGGGGCGCACCCCAAGTCCACGATGCACTGCCCGGGGCGCACCAGGTGGTACGTCTCGTCGAGCTCCTGCAATTTGTAAGCGGCGCGCGCGCGGTAGCCGTCTTGCTGCGCACGGCGCACCCAGGGGTCGGTGACATGCTGGTTGAACCAGGCCTTGTCCACCTTTTTGCTTTGGGTCCGAACTTTCATGGACCGCACTATAGGCCCGTTGCGCCGTGCATGGGGGATAATCCCGCCCATGCCAGCCTTGCACCTGACCCCCGCCGAACGCGCCCAGCACCGGGGCGCGGCCCACCACCTGGAGCCCGTCGTGATGATCGGCGCCGGGGGGCTGACCGAGGCCGTCGTGGCCGAAGTGGACGCGGCGTTGAACGCCCATGGGCTCATCAAGGTGCGCGTGCTGGAAGGCGAACGCGCGCAGCGCGAAGCCTGGCTGGCCGAGCTGGCCGAGCGGCTGAACGCCGCGCCGGTGCAACACATCGGCAAGCTGCTGGTGCTGTGGCGCCCGCTGCCCGCCAAGGAAAAAGCCCCCGCCGGCGAACGCAAGCCCGGCCCGCGCGAGTACAAGGTCGTCAAGCCCGCCAAGCAGCCCGGGCGGCGCCCCGAGATCAAGACCGTGCGTGTGCTGGGCAACCAGCGTCTCACCCCCGGCGGCTTGGTCAAAAAAGCCAAAAAACGCCAAAAGAGCGCCAAAAAGGCCGCGGCGGCGGGGCGTTGATCGCGGGGTGGCCAGCACCGCCACCGATGTCGTGGCATGCTTGCGGGCATGAACACCCGCACCGACACCGCTTTCCTTGACAACCCCCTGCTGGCGCTGGAGCCGCTGCCGCGCTACAACGCGGTTCAACCCGCGCACGTGCAGCCGGCCATCGAGGCCCTGCTGCACGAGGCCGAAGCGGCGCTGCAAGCCGCCACCGCCCCCGAGCACCCGGCCGACTGGCAAGCGCTGGCGCGCACGCTGGACGTCGCCACCGAGCGCCTGGGGCGCGCCTGGGGGGTGGTCAGCCACCTCAACGCCGTGGCCGACACGCCCGAGCTGCGCGCCGCCTACAACGCCCTGCTGCCGCGGGTGACGGAGTTTTGGACGCGTTTGGGCGCTGACGAGGCCTTGTACGCCAAGTACAAGGCCATCGACCCCACGCGGTTGGATGCCGTTCAGCAGCGGGCGCGCGAGCTGGCGCTGCAGGGCTTTGTGCTGGGCGGCGCCGAGCTGCAAGGCGCGGCCAAGGAACGCTTCGCCGCCATCCAGGAACGTCAGGCCGAGCTGGCGCAGCGCTTCAGCGAACACGTGCTGGACGCCACCGACGGCTGGCACTGCGACATCGACCCGGCCCAGGCCGCCGGCCTGCCCGACGACGTGCAAGCCAGCGCCCGCGCGGCCGCCGAGGCGGCCGGCAAAGCTGGCCAATTGCGGCTGGGCTTGAAGCTGCCGGTGTACCTGCCGGTGATGCAGTTCGCGCACGACCGCGAGCTGCGCGCGCGCCTGTACCGCGCCTACGGCACGCGCGCCAGCGACCAGGCTGAAGGCGAGCTGGCCCGGCTGGACAACACCGCCATCGTGCGCGAGCTGCTGGCGCTGCGCCACGAGGAAGCGCAGCTGCTCGGGTACCCGAGCTTTGCCCACCTGTCGCTGGTGCCCAAAATGGCCGAATCGCCCGAGCAGGTGCTGGCTTTTTTGCGCGACTTGGCGCAACGCGCGCGCCCCTGGGCGGAGCGCGACGTGGCCGACATGCGGGCCTTTGCGGCATCGGCGCTGGGGCTGAGCGACCCGCAGCCGTGGGACTGGACCTACATCGCCGAAGCGCTGCGCCAGCAGCGCTACGCCTACAGCGAGCAGGAGGTCAAGCCCTACTTTCCGCTGCCACGGGTGCTGCAAGGTCTGTTCGACATCGTGGGCACGCTGTTCGAAGTGCGCTTCGAGCCGATGGAAGCACCGGTGTGGCACCCGTCGGTGCAAGCGTTTGCGCTCCATCGCGACGCCGAGCTGCTGGGGCACTTTTACCTCGACCCGGTGGCGCGCGCGGGCAAGCGCGGCGGCGCTTGGATGGACGACGCCCGCAGCCGCTGGCGCCGGCCCGACGACGGTCGCCTGCAAACCCCGGTGGCCTACCTGGTGTGCAACTTTGGCGAAGGCGCGGGCGGCCGCCCGCCGCTGCTGACGCACGACGACGTCACGACGCTGCTGCACGAGTTCGGGCACGGCTTGCACCACCTGCTGACGCAGGTCGATGAGCACGACGTCGCGGGCATCAGCGGCGTGGAGTGGGACGCGGTGGAGCTGCCCAGCCAGTTTCTGGAAAACTTTGGCTGGGACTGGGAAGCCTTGCAACGCCTCAGCGGCCACGTCGACACGGGCGAACCGCTGCCGCGCACGCTGTACGACAAGATGCGCGCCGCGCGTCACTTCCAGAGCGCGCTGCAGCTGCTGCGGCAGGTCGAATACGCGCTGTTCGACATGCGGCTGCACCTGGAAGGGGCGCCGGGCGGCGACGTCATGGCGCTGCTGGAGCAGGTGCGCGACGAAGTGGCCGTGCTGCGCCCACCGGCGTGGCACCGCATGCCGCACAGCTTCAGCCACATCTTTGCCGGCGGCTACGCGGCCGGCTACTACAGCTACCTGTGGGCCGAAGTGCTCAGCGCCGACGCCTTTGCGGCCTTCGAAGAAGCCGCCGCCGAGCGTGGCAGCGTGCTGGACACCGCCACCGGGCGGCGCTTTCGGCAAACCATCCTGGAAGTCGGCGGCAGCCGCCCGGCGCTGGCGTCGTTTCGCGCCTTTCGCGGGCGCGAGCCGCGCATCGACGCGCTGCTGCGCCAGTTGGGTCTGGCGTGATCGGCAGGGCCGCCGCCGGGCACCGCGGCGGCGGTCAACCCGCGGCGCCGTCAAAGGTGACGGTGCGCACCCCTTCAGGCGTGCCCAGCAGGCACACGTGCGCACGTTGGTGCGCGAACACCCCCACCGTCACCACGCCCGGCCAATCGTTGACCATGCTCTCGAACGCCGGCGGGTCGGTGATTTGCAGCCCGGTCACGTCCAGGATGTGCTGGCCGTTGTCGGTGACCAGCGGCGCACCGTCGCGCAGCCGCAACCGCGCCGTACCCCCCAGCGCCGCGAACTGGCGGATGATGCGCTGCGCCGCCATCGGAATCACCTCCACCGGCAGCGGGAATCGCCCCAACACCGGCACCCACTTGGACTGGTCGGCGATGCACACAAAACGGCGCGCTTGCGCGGCGACGATTTTTTCCCGTGTCAGCGCCGCGCCGCCACCCTTGATCATGTAGCCACGCGGGTCGATCTCGTCGGCCCCGTCGATGTACACGGCCAGCTCCTCGACCTCGTTGGCGTCGAAGACGCGGATGCCGTGCGCGCGCAGCCGCTGGGTGGTCGCTTCCGAGCTCGACACCGCGCCGACGATGCGCTCGCGCTGCTCAGCCAGCGCGTCGATGAAGCAGTTGACCGTGGAGCCCGTGCCGACCCCGATGATGTGCCCATGCCCCACGTAGTCCAGCGCGGCGCGGCCCACCAGGGCCTTGAGTTGGTCTTGGGTCATCGGCTCGGCAGCAGGCATCGTTGGCTCCTCGCGGGCAGGGTT